>JBDTSN010000036.1:0-9559 GCA_039931145.1 Burkholderiales bacterium
CTGATGGTCGAATCGCTTGTGCTGCAGGGGCAGCGGGCCTTGAGCGGACAGCGTGCGCCCGCGGCGGCGCCCGATTCTGTACACTCGCGCCGATGAGCGAGACACCCGGCCGTCCTTCCGCGGCAGCGCCTGCCAGCAGCGCACGCCCGAGCGTGATCCAACTGGTGTTCCGCGAAAAGAGCGCACTCTATGCCGCTTACATGCCGCTTCTGACCGACGGCGGCCTTTTCGTTCCGACCACGCGCGACTACCGGCTCGGCGAGGACATTTACCTGCTGCTCACGTTGCCCGACGACCCACAGCGCTATCCGGTCGCCGGCAAGGTCGCCTGGATCACGCCGGCCAACGCCTCGGGCGGCCGCACCCAGGGTGTCGGCGTGCGCTTTCCTGGCGACGAAAAGACGCGCCTGCTGAAGCTCAAGATCGAGGAGATCCTCGGCACGTCGATCTCATCGTCGAAGCCGACGCAGACGATTTGAAAGTGCGCATTTGAGGCTGCGCTCGCGCGCCAGCGGCATCGCGCCAAAGTGGCCTTCCGCATGTACGTCGACTCGCACTGCCATCTGAGCTTTCCGGAGCTCGCCTCGCGCATCGACGAGATCCGCGACGCAATGACGAAGGCCGAGGTCGATCGAGCGCTGTGCATCAGCACCACGCTCGAAGAGTTCCCCGAGGTCCACGCGCTCGCGATGCGCTACGACAACTTCTGGGCTAGTGCCGGCGTGCATCCCGACAGCGAGGGTGTGCGCGAGCCGACGCTGGAAGATCTCGTTGAGTTGGCGAACAAGCCGCGTGTGGTCGCGATCGGCGAGACCGGGCTGGACTACTACCGCCTCGCCGGGCGCAGCGTGCACGACATGGCATGGCAACGCGACCGATTCCGCGTCCATATTCGAGCGGCGATCGCATCCGACCTGCCACTGGTCATCCACACACGCAGCGCGTCGCAAGACACGCTTGCCATCCTGCGAGAGGAGGGTGCCACAGCGGCCGGCGGCGTGTTTCACTGCTTTACCGAGACGATGGAAGTGGCGCGCGCAGCGCTCGATCTCGGGTTCTTTATCTCGTTTTCGGGTATCTTGACCTTTCGAAACGCCTCCGAGTTGCAAGAGGTAGCGCGTTTCGTTCCACTGGAGCGTTGCCTGATCGAGACCGACAGCCCCTATCTGGCGCCGATGCCGCATCGAGGGCGGCTCAACAACCCGTCCTACGTGACGTTCGTCGCCAGGCAACTTGCGACGTTAAAAGACTGTTCCGTTGAAACCGTTGCCGAAACGACTTCGGCCAATTTCGAACGCCTGTTCACTCGAGTCAAGTGGGTGGCGAAAAACGAGGAAACATAATGTTGTGGTTTAAAACAATCATTTATCTAGTTGTTTTAATGAGTGTTTCTACTTCGTTCGCTGGCTCCTACGAAGACTTCTTCGTCGCCGTGAAGCGCAACGATGGCGGCGCCGTGACCCAACTGCTTCAACAAGGCTTCGACCCCAACACGCCGGATCCGTCTGGCAAAGTTGCGCTCGTCCTGGCGCTGCAATCGGAAAACTTTGCTGTCGTCGAAGCATTGATGGCGCGGCCCGATTTGAACGTCAATGTGCTCAATCCGGCCGGTGAGTCGCCATTGATGATGGCCGCCCTGCGCGGCAATCTGGCTTGGTGCGAGCGACTTCTGGCGCACGGTGCCAGCATCAACAAATCAGGCTGGACGCCGCTTCACTATGCGGCGACCGGGCCCGAGCCCAAGGTTGTGAAATTGCTGCTCGAACGCGGCGCCGTCGTGGATGCCGAATCACCGGACAAGACAACGCCGCTGATGATGGCCGCGCGCTATGGCAAGGAGGAAAGCGTCACGCTGCTGCTCGTGCATGGCGCCGATCCGAAGCGAATCAACGCCAGAAACATGAATGCGGCTGATTTCGCGCGCGGTGGCGGGCGGGAATGGCTCGCTGAACGACTGTCCAAGGCGGGGAGTTGATTGCGTCATGCTGGGGAAGCGTGACGCATTGGCGATGTCAGCGTTTGCCTGACGTTGCGTATGGGGCAAGGATGACTCCCGTTTTGCACCAGGCAGACTAAAGTGGACTGGTGACGAAACGCAAGCATTGCCCAGGAGTGCAACATGCAAGAGCACCAGCCGATAGCCAATCCGTTCGAACTGATGATGAACCCCGAAGCTGTGCTTCAGGCGATGGCGCGATCCGAGCGACTCGAGCGCTTGCAGCGCCGAATATGTCGGCCACTCGACAAACCCGTCATCGCACGCAAAGGTTCAGAGACCGAAGCGTTCGACGACGCGATCGAGGCTCAGACCGACTCAGATCCCGATGCTGACGACAAATGCACCTAAGTATTCCTTGAAGTCGGTTCGCCAAGTTATTGAAAATAGAGAATAAATGTACGGCAGTTTCAACGATTCGCCATACCAATATTTTCATTCTCAAGCGTGCGTACGCCGTGAGGCGTGGTCGCAACAGGCTCGTTGACCCTTTCATCGGAAGGGCTACCGTAGCGAAAGCTCGCGTCGCACAGTTGTCGCTGCGCGGGCCGCACCGCACAACTTTCAACGGCTTCCGCCGCGCTCAGACAGCCATCTAATACTTGCTACAATGTATATTATGTAAACCGTTGTGGAGCATGGCGCCAGCCAGGATTCGCGGTGGCTGATACTTGTGCTTCCCCTCTCGACTGGTGACTGAACCCAGGGACTCGTGGCTTCGAACGTAAGCTCGCAGAGAAAGCCACTTGTAGATCATCCCCGGTTCGAATGCCGAGCCGTCACCCGCAGTCAGCACGCGATCGCTTGGCCCTTGCTCGCCGCCTGGAGCGCGGCGCCGATCGCGTCGGCGAGTTGCGCGACTGCTTGCTGCTGCGCCCGCGCAAGCCCGATGTAGTCAAGCCCGGTGACCGGGTGCGAGACGCTTGCACGGCAACTGACAGCAACCCTTTCACTGCGCACTGACCAATCTACTTCGAGACGGGCTTGCTGATTCGGTATCAGATCGAAGCGCTGAACGTCGATGCGGATGCGCCAGGACGGAGCGCCGTTCGCTGCAGCGCCCGCGCGCGGTGGCCCGAACCAGTTGGTCAAGCGCTCGACGACGGCACCACGGATCTCGTCGCCGAGCGGTGCGATCCAGCGCTCCTGCTCGAGTACGGCAAGACTGCCGTTGCCTGTACGCACGACCCACTGCGGCTGGTCGACCTGCGCGGGGACGCCAACCGGCAATACGTCCCAATCCAAGCGCGTGACGACTGCGGCCTGCTCGTTCGCCGCGGGCGGCGGCATCAGTGTGTAGTAGTGCGTCGTCGGCTCCGAGCCGCAGCCTGCGAACAACGCTGACAGCGTTGCCAACGCTGCTGCGGCAAAAGCCCAGGCGAGGTGGTGGCGCAGGTGAGACACGCTTGTGTTCATTTTCCGTTCTCGCTGCTCAGGCTGGCTGGATCGGGATCGGCTGGCTTGCCGCGCAGCAACGCTTCGGGATGGCGCTGCAGATAGTCACCCAGCACGCGCAGCGCCTGCGCGGCGCGCTTCATCTCGATCAAAGCTTGGTTCACGTTGTGCTGCAGCGGCGCATCCGACTGCATCAGATTGCGGTCGAGGTTGGCGAGCGTCGTCTGCGCCGCGACGAGCGTCTTCTGCACGTCGGCGAGCGCGCGTTGAGCGTCGGGGGTGAGTTGCTTGATCGCTTCGTTCGCGCTCGCCAGCGTGTCCTTCAAACCGTTCGTCGCTGCGCCGGCGCTTTGCAAGGTTGACTGAAGATCGTTGCCGATCTCGTCGAAGCGCACCTTGCCGAGACGGGCGACGATTTCGGCGAGTTGAGGTTGCAGGTCAGCGAGTGTGCCGCGGATGCTTGGGACGGTCGGCGGTTCGGCATCGGCGTCGAGCGTCGCTTTCTCCGGCTTGGGCGGAAAGTCGAGCGCGACGTAGAGCTGCCCGGTGAGCAGATTTCCGGTGCGCACCTGCGCGCGCATGCCGGCGTCAACGAGAAGCTTGAGAAAGAGTGCGTCGGCCCGCTTCTCGGCGCCGGAGGGCACCTTGAACTCGCTGCGCAAGGTGCCTAGACGCTCCAGGTAGAGATCGGCGACGACTTCGACCGGGAACTTGTCGCTCCCCTGCTTGTGCATCAACCGCACGCTGTGCACGTTACCGATATGAATGCCGAGCATGTCAACCGGCGCACCGACGACCAGCCCGCGCTGCGCCTGCTCGAAGACCATGCGAATGCGTTGTGAAGGTCCGTCGGGTGGCGCGAGCGCGGCCTTGCGCGTCCCAAGCAGGTCGAATCGGCTTTCCGCGGGTGCCGGCGCTGCCCTGCCCTCGCCTTCGATATTGGCAAAAGCCACCCCGCCCGCGATGAGTGAGATGAGCGACTCGGTGTTGAGCTGGAAGCCGCTTGCATCGAGCGTCACGTCGATGCCACTCGCGTTCCAGAAGCGCGACCGGTTCGTCACGAGCTGGTCGTTCGGCGCTTCGATCAGCACTTGGACGTCGAGCGTGTCGTGCGAAGGGTCGAGCGCGTAGCCGACAACGCGGCCGACACGTGCGCGCCGGTAATACACCGGCGAGCCGACGTCGAGCGAACCAAGCTCCTCCGCCACGAGGTGGAAGATGCGCCCTGGCTCGTCGCGCAACACGAGCGGCGGCGACTCGAGGCCGGTGAAATGGGTCCGGCTTTCAGCCGAAACGCCGGCATCGACACCGATGTAGGAGCCCGAGAAGAGCGTCCCCAACCCGGTCACGCCGGCGAGCCCGACACGCGGCTTCACGACCCAGAAGCGCGTGTCATCGACCGCCAGGCTCTCGACGCTCTTGTCGAGCTTCACGGTCACCCGCACCCGCTCCCGATCCGGGCTCAACGCCACCCGGCTCACCTTGCCGACAACGACTTCCTTGAAGCGCACTTCGGTGCGCCCCGGCTCCAGCCCCTCGGCGCTGCGAAACGTGATCGTGATCTCGGGACCGACCGAGGTCAGCGCGCGCACTACGAGCACCGCGCCGACGACGAGCGCTGCGATCGGCACGATCCACACGATCGACAGGCGCATCCGCTTGCGGCGCACGACCGTGAGCTCGGGCGGCGCGACAGCTGCGGCTGCGGTTGCGGCTTCTTCGGGGGGTGCGGCTTCTTCAGTCATCAGCGGGCCATATCAGTCGGGGGTCGAAGCTCGACGAAGCAAGCATGGTCAGAACGACGACCGCGCCGAACGCGAGCAGCCCTGCGGACGGTTCGACGTTGGCGAGTGCGCCAAAGCGCACCATGCCGACGAGCAAGACGACGACGAACACGTCGAGCATCGACCAATGGCCGACAGTCTCGAGCAAACGATACAAGCTCGCCCGCTCGAGTTGTCGCCAGCGTGATCGCCGCTGCGCGGTGACGACGAGCAGCGCGAGCGCGACGATCTTCAGGATCGGCACCGCGATGCTGGCGATGAAGACGATCGTCGACAGCTCCCACGACCCGGTTGTCCAGAGCTCGATGATGCCGCCGATGATGGTGTGCTGCTCGCGCCCGTAGACGAAGCTCGCCGTGCTCATGATTGGCAGCACGTTGGCAGGAATGTAGAGCACGGCGGCTGCGATGATGTAGGCGCTGCAGCGCTGCAGGCTTTGGGGCTTGCGCGCATGCAGCTTGATGTGGCAGCGTGGGCAGCGGGCGCCGCTGCCTGTGTCCATGCTCACCAGACCGCAACATTCGCAGCCGAGCAGCCCGAGCGCGCGGGCGGTCGGTACGGGTTCGGACACAGGCTCGGCGACAGGCGCTGCATTCATCAGGGCAACTCCGACGCGCGGCGCCACAGGCCGTGCAGACCGGCGGCCTGGTTCGCAGCGAGTAGAAAGGTGAGCGCCGCGTACGAGAAGATGCCGACGCCGAGAATCACGCTCGCAAGGCCGGCGCTTTTCACGATCGCGACCAAGGCGCCGAACAGGAACACTTCGACCATGCTCCAGTGTGTCACCCAGCGCAACGCGCGCATCGCAGGTACGAAGGCATGCACGCGTACCCCCGCGGCGAGCGGCAACAGCACGTACAGCCGCAACAGGATCACGGCGAGCGGAAAGGCGAACGCCGTCGCACCCGCAAGCAGCGCGACGACGTGCTGCCCGGTCGCCCAAGTCGCCTGAATCGATTCATAGAGCGTGACCGGCGATTGCACGCCAGCGAGGTTGAGCGTGACGATGTCGGATACGTTGCCGATGATGAAGATGAGCAGGGCAGCGACCGAAAGCGCCAACTGTCCGTCGACGGTCAAGACATGTCCGCGCCCGAGCAAGGAGCCGCAGCGCGGGCAGCGTGCCATCTCGTTGTGAGCCAACGCGCGCCGCGTGTAGACCGCGTCGCACTCGTCGCACACCACGAGATCGGGACGCACGTGCGCGGACGCCGCCAGGTCGTCACGGTGATCGAACAGTCCGTAGCCAGTCAGCAGGCGTCGGGTGGCAGCGTCCATGCGTCAGGTTTTCGCCGGGAGCCGACTTGCGATTGGCATGCCACCTCACGCGCAACGCGCGTTGTGTGATCAGGGACTTGCGGAGTGCGGTGCATGGCGTGTGGTGAGCGGCAAGCGAGCTTGCATGGCTTGCGCCACGGCGTCAACCGGGATTGGTGCCAGTGCGTCGCGCGGGACTCACTGTGGCGCGGGCTCGGTCCAGCCGCCGCCCAGCACCTTGTAGAGCGTGACTTCGTTCTGAATCTGGGTCAATTGCACCTGCACCGTCGCGAGCTGGGTCGTGAACAGCGCACGCTGCGCATCCAGCAGCTCGAGGAAGCTCGTCACGCCGTTGCGATAGCGTAGGTCGGCAAGTCGGAAGCGCACCTCCTCGGCCTGCGCCTGCGCCCGCTGGGCGCGCAACTGCTCGCCCAGCATCGCGCGCGCGGCAAGTGCGTCAGCGACTTCGCGAAACGCGGTCTGGATCGACTTCTCGTACTGGGCGACACCGATGTCGCGCGTTGCTTTTGCGGCGTCCAGATTCGCCTGGTTGCGCCCACCGTCGAAGATCGGCTGCAGGAGCTGGCCGGTGAACGACCAGGCCAGGGCGCCGGAGTTGAACAGGCCAAGCAGGTCGCCGCTTGCCAGGCCGGTGCTTCCTGTCAGGCTGATACGCGGAAAGAAGGCGGCCCGCGCGGCGCCGATGTTGGCGTTCGCCGCGAGCAACTGCTGCTCGGCCTGGCGGATGTCGGGCCGATGCGTCAGCAGCTCCGACGGCAGCCCCGCCGGCAGCTCGGGCCCGACTCGGGTGCCGACAATCTTCACGTCAGGCGCGATATCGATTTTGACCGGCCGACCGACAAGCAGCACGAGCGCGTTCTCGTCCTGCGCGCTGAAACGCTTGAGCGCCGCTTGCGCCACGCGTGCGCCTTCGACGAGCGACCGGGCCTGCGCGACATCGAGCTCCGACGCCACCCCGTTGTCGAACTTGAGCTGGGTGAGTTGCAGCGAGGATTCACGCGTCTCGCTCGTACGAACAGCGAGCGCGAGTTGCTCGTTGTCGGCAAGCAGGCTGTAGTAGGCGTTCGCAACCGACGCAATGAGCGTGATCTGCGCCGAACGACGTGCCTCTTCGCTCGCCAGATAGAGACTGAGCGCAGCGTCCGAGAGGCTCTTGACGCGGCCGAAAAAATCGAGCTCGAACGATGCAAGCGACAGGCCGGCGACGTAGGAGCCCGTGATGCCGCCGTCGGGATTCGTGAGCCGGTTGCCGACCACCCCGAGGTTGACGTTCGGCACCTGGTCAGCGCGCCGGATCTGGTAGGCCGCCCTCGCCTGCTCGATGTTGAGTACCGCGACGCGCAGATCGCGGTTGTTCTGCAGCGCGAGTGCTATCAATCCCTTGAGCTGCTCGTCGCTGAAGAACTGCTGCCAGGGGATGTCCACGGCTGCGTTTGCCGAGGGGGCGGAAGCAGCGGCAACAGCCGCTGGCGAGGATGCCTGCGCGCTCGGTAGTGCCGGATAGCTCTCAGCGACCGGCAGCGCGGGCCGCTTGTAGTCGGGCGCGAGCGAGACACAGCCACCAAGGACCGCTGCGACGAGTACTGCGAGGGATGCCAGCCGCAGGCAAGACACTGCCTGCATCATGACGCCGCCTCCTCTCCCGCAGCGGCGGGCGGCTTGTCGCCTGCGTGGCTGTAGAGCTTGCGCTGCCGTTCACTGCCCTTGAAGCGCTGGCGCACGACAACAAAGAACACCGGGACAAAGAAGATCGCGAGCAGCGTCGCGGTGAACATGCCGCCCATCACGCCGGTGCCGATCGCGCGCTGGCTGGCCGAGCCGGCGCCACTCGACAGCACGAGCGGCATGACGCCGAAGATGAAGGCGATCGACGTCATCAGTATCGGTCGAAACCGCAGGTGGACGGCCTTGAGCGTTGCCTCGATCAGGCTCATGCCCTCGGCGTGCAGGTCCTTCGCGAACTCGATGATCAGGATTGCGTTCTTCGCCGACAGGCCGATCACCGTGATCAAACCGACCTTGAAGAAGATGTCGTTGGGCATGCCGCGCAGATTGGCTGCAAGCACCGCGCCGAGCACGCCGAGCGGCACCGCGAGCAGCACGGCGAACGGAATCGACCAGCTCTCGTAAAGCGCCGCGAGGCACAGGAACACGGCGAGCATCGAGAAGGCGAGCAGGATGCTTGCGGTCGATCCCGACAACCTTTCCTCGCGCGACAAGCCGGTCCATTCGAAGGCAAAGCCAGGTGGCAGCTTGGTGGCGAGCACCTCCATCTCGTTCATCGCGTCACCCGTACTGAATCCCGGCCCGGCATCACCCGCGATGCGCATCGTCGGATAGCCGTTGTAGCGAATGGTCTGCATCGGCCCGGTGATCCAGCGCGTCGTCGCGAAGGCCGCGAGCGGGACAAGCTTGCCGACGTTGTTCTGCACGTTGAGCTCGAGCAGATCGTCGGGTTGCATGCGGTCCGGTGCATCGGCCTGCACGACGACGCGCTGCAGCCGTCCCGCGTTCGGGAAGTCGTTCACGTAGGCCGAACCGAGCGCGGTCGACAACACCGTGTTGACACTGTCGAACGAGACGCCGAGCGCGCTCGCACGGTCGCGGTCGACGTCGATCTGCAGCTGCGGCGCATCTTCCAGCCCGTCGGGGCGAACGCCGGCAAGCACCTTGCTTTGCGCCGCCATGCCCAACAGCTGGTTGCGCGCTGCGAGCAACGCATCGTGGCCGTTGCTGCCTCGATCCTGGAGGCGGAAAGTGAAACCGGTCGCGGTGCCGAGTTCGGGGATCGACGGCGGGCTGAGCGCAAAGATGAACGCATCGCGCACGCCCATCAAGGCACCGAACGCACGCCCCGCCAGCGCCTGCGCCGAATGCTCCGGCCCCGGGCGCTCATCCCAGGGCTTGAGCGTGATGAATGCGAGGGCGGCATTCTGGCCGCTGCCCGAGAAGCTGAAGCCGAGCACGCTCACCATCTTGTCGACCTCGGGCTGGTTCAGGAAGAAGCCCTCGGCCTGCTGCATGACGGCGAGCGTTCGCGTCTGCGTCGCGCCCGGCGGCAGCTGCACGTTGGCGATCAGGTAGCCCTGGTCCTCGGTCGGCAGGA
>JBDTSN010000037.1:0-9556 GCA_039931145.1 Burkholderiales bacterium
CTTTGATCATCAACTATCGATATGTCAAGTGTTTCTAGCGCACTCGACGGTGCGCTGCCCACGCCTACTTACTCACCCTGGTGTCGTCCGCGAGTCCGATAGAGGCGACGCCGACGCCAACTGCAGTAGGTAGGAATAAATCCAATATTCACGCCCCCTGGGTCAGGTAAGACCCCTCATTCAAGGGATTCCCACGGAGGTTGAACTGCGATAGATTGAAGTTGTTCCGCAATTTGCGGATCGCTTACTTAGGCAGGAGGTTCTTTCATGTTGAAGAAGTTAGCTATAGCAGCGGCGTTGGCAGCAGCGTTCAGCGGTGGAGCTTTCGCTGCAACGACGACTGTTAGTAACGGTTCGTTGATGGCGGCGATCGGCGACAACGGAACGTTTGATATGAGCGGTGGCCCAGGCACCCCGGGATTGAGTTGGGGTGGGACCGAGTTCGTCAACATTGACGTGCCGGCGTCGTGGTTTGTGTTCAATGCCAGTGGCACTGACATGACATCGTATTCCATCGGCCCGACGTCTGCTTTCGCCGGGAGCTTGACGACTGGTGGCGGCTTTGCCGCGACGACGGCGGCTATCGGTGGTTGGTCGTTCAGCCAGGTGGTGCTGGCAGCAAATCCGGACAAGCTGACGGTGACCCTTAACATCACCAACAACACGGGTGCCGCCGTTGCAGGGATGTACAGCGTCGGGTTTGATCCGGACCAAGGCGGATCCGGGAGCAACGCGACCGTAAATGAGATCCTTGCAACAGGCGGCGCGTCGGCAGTGAGCGCGACCGCGGCCGGCAAGACGGTCACGTTGCAGAATGATACGAGTGCGTCTGCGTTCTCGATTTTCCCGTACATCAACGTCGGAGATTGCTGCAGCGCGGTCAGCCCCGTCGGAACTGCGTTTCAGGGTGTAGCTTTCACCACTTCGGCTGACGACTCCATCAACTTGATCTACGACCTGGGCAGAATCGCCAACGGTCAAACCGTCAGCATTGGATATTCGTACATGTTCGCGCCGGTTCCCGAGCCAGGAACCTACGCGTTGCTGATTGCCGGACTGGGCGCAATCGGCTTCATCGCGAAACGCCGTAAGATGATGTAAACGCGGTAGGTGGTGGGCTCGTGGATGGAGCCTTCCGGCCAATTCTCGTTAGAGCGGGCTTCGGCCCGCTTTTTCATGCCTGCCGCGAATCGCTCGTGTGCGTCGCACCCACTTCGTCTTCGATCAAGAAGTCGTCTTCCGACTTCGCTTCGCGGTCCTATCAAAGCTGCGCCGAAAGTTAGAGCA
Source organism: Burkholderiales bacterium (assembly GCA_039931145.1). Lineage (GTDB taxonomy): Bacteria > Pseudomonadota > Gammaproteobacteria > Burkholderiales > Burkholderiaceae_C > CAIKUF01. The sequence continues at coordinate 1,288 of JBDTSN010000037.1, forward strand.
GGCATTGCACGTCGCATTGCGGGCCCTGCGTCGGCACCACGGATTCCATGCCGCCGGCGAGAAAGCGTGTGCCCACCAGCGCGTAGGTCATCACGACGCCCCAGCGAAACGTGTCGTAGAGCCGGGGACGCTCGACGGCCATGATGTCGTACGGCGAGTGCAACTACTTCATCAGCAGCGCGAAATGCATACAGGTTGGCAACCGCCTCCCAATGCATACGACCCCGATGATTTCGAACCGGTTTGGCGGCAAGCCACATCCTGAGCGTGGCTCGGTCGCGGGCCTATCGGAGCCCCAGGGCGTTGAGGTTCTTGCTCGGCGCCCTCCTTCCGACGCGCTGAAGGCTGGAAGAGTCGCTCGCCAATCGAAAGGATCACCCCCCTGAATAGGGGGTAGCGCGCGAGTCCAATTCGGTCATACTTGCGCAACCGTGGCTTGGTCACGGAGTGTGGGATAGTCACGAAACTAGGAGGTTTACATGAAATTCAAGCAGCTCGCCCTCGCGGCAGCAGTGGGACTGGCGTCTTCTGGCGCATGGGCTGAAGACGTCACTGTCAACAACATCGATCTTTCGGCCAACACAGCGTTCTTTGGCGTCTTCCACTTCGACGACGTCGCTTTCACGGACACATTTAACTTCATCAACGGTCCGAGTTTTGCGAACGCAACGGCGAGTTTGGTTACTATTGCGCTCGCGCCAGGCAGCCAAGACATTGATTTGACTTCGGCCACTCTCAACGGCAATGCGTTGACTCTTACGGGACCTGGCGTGTTTGAGGCAGGTTTCGGTGGGTGGTCTGGGTTGACTGGGCCGACATTCCAACTGATCGTTATGGGGATGACTTCAGGCACGCCTGGTTCGACCGCCGCAACATACAGCGGCACGATAAACGTGTCGGCGGTGCCAGAACCTGGCACCTATGCCCTGATGTTGGCGGGTCTAGGTGCGGTTGGTTTCATTGCCAAGCGCCGCAAGCTGATGTAATTTCGGCAGGCGGCGGTCTCGCGCATAGCGCCTGTCCATCGTTTCCTGATCAAGCGGGCTTCGGCCCGCTTTTTCGTGCCTGCCTCGAATTCAGTCGCGCCTGTCCCGGTAGGGTTCATCGAACGGCAGGAAGTCGGCTTCTGCTCTGGCCGCCTCGTCCCACTGCTGCTGAGCAGGCAGCCCGAGCATGCGCTGTGCATACGCCTGCGGGCCTTGCGGCAGCGCCACGCCATAGGTTCGCAGGCGTGTGCAGACCGGCGCGTAGTAGGCATCAACGATCCCGAAAGCGCCGAACAGGAAAGGCCCGCCGGACGCTTCGAGTGCATCCGTCCACATGGCGCCGAGCCGCGCGAGGTCGCGCACGACGTCGGGCTGATCTCGCAGCACTTTCGCACCCACCTCGGGTAGCGTCGCTTCGATGTTCATCGGAAAGCCGTTGCGAAGTGCGGCGAAACCTGCATGCATTTCGGCGCACAGGCTGCGTGCCCGGGCGCGGGCCGTTCGCGCCTGCGGCCACAGGTTCAGGTCGGGAAACGTCTCGGCCAAGTACTCGGCAATCGCCAGCGTGTCCCAGATCGCGAGGCCTTCATCGACGAGCACGGGGACTTTGGCAATCGGCGCCACGGCCAGGAGCTGTCGCTCGAAAGTCGAACCCTCCGTGAAGTCGAGTCGCAGCCGGACCTCTTCGAACTCGATGCCCGCGTGCCGCATCAGCAACCAGGGGCGCAGCGACCAGGACGAATAGTTCTTGTTGCCTATGTAGAGCTGCATGGTCTTTGCACGCAAGTTAGTGGCGCCCGGCCGCCCGAAGATGCTGACGATCCCAAAGGCCACGTAGTGGCATCTTCAAGTCCATGAGGGCGCGAACGCATTGAGCTTGGGGCCGTTTCGCTTCAGCGCCGATGCACAGCGGCTCGCCAACGGTTCAAACGCTCCGCCTCGCCGCCACGCGCAAGCAACGCGGGCATGACTGCTTCGATGTCGGCCGCCGTGATACCCAACGTCGCCAGCCCTGGCAATTCCCCGCTTGCGACGTTCGGTACCTGCATAGAGCGCAGGTTGTCGCGAGACAGCAGCGGTTCACCCGGAAGCCACTCCATGAACCAGGCCTGAAGCCTGCCGATCGATTCCGGCAACGGCACGATCGGACGCTCGCGCCCTGACCAGCGCCCTGCGAGGCGCACCAGTTCAGCGAGCGTGAAAATGCGCGGGCCTGCGCACTCGAATGTCTGCCCGGACGTCGCCGGGTCGTCGATCGCGCTTACCACGGCCGCAGCCACATCGTTCACCCAGACCGGCTGGAAGCGCGCGTCTGCGCCGGCCAGCGGCATGATCGGCGTGAACGCCTGCAACTGGGCGAAGAGATTCATGAATCGGTCGCTTGCGCCGAACATGACTGACGGCCGCATCACCGTCGCTTGCGCGGCTGCCTCGCGCAGCGCGGACTCGCCGGCCGCCTTCGAGCGCAGGTAATTGGACGGCGCCCCAGCCGCAGCACCGAGCGCGCTGATGTGCACGAGGCGCGGCACGCCCGCGACGGCACAGGCTTGCGCAACGCGGCGCGGCAGGTCCACATGCACACGCCGGAAATCAGCCTCTTTGCCGTGCAGGATCGCCACCAGGTTGATGACGGCCTCGCGCCCGGCAACCAACCGCGTCAGCTCGCCGTCGTCGTGCACATCGGCCTGCACCACTTCAAGCGTCGGCAGGATCTGCAGATGCCGGGCATTCACCCGCCGCCGGGTGGGGACGGTGACGCGCAGGCTGCCACCGCCATGGCGGCGCACGAGCTTTTCGCACAACACGCTGCCAACGAAACCACTGCCGCCGAGGATCAGGATATTGTTCATCGTGTATTGAGCTCAGCCGACGTAGAGCCGCCCCAAGGTGGCTGAAATTCCCCTTGCGGCGGTGCGTACGAAGCGAGTTTAAGGATGGTCATTTGTGCAGCGCTCTGCGGCGTACCTCGTCAGGGAAGTTCCTTGTCCAGCGTCGGCGAAGCGTCTTTCGGGCCGACTACCGGCCCGAGCCGCTTCTTGAGCGACGCACTCGAACCGTTGAGGATGGCCTCGTAAAAGGCCGCGTTCGAGAGCACCTTCTTCACGTAGTCTCGCGTCTCGCCGAACGGGATGTTCTCGGCCCAGATGGCGGCCTCCAGCGTCGGCCCATCGCGCCAGCGCCGTGAGCGCCCCGGCCCGGCGTTGTAGGCTGCGGCTGCCAAGGGCTGCGAGCCCGCAAAGTCATCGAGCACGAGCTTCAGGTAGGCGGTGCCGAGCTGGAGATTGACGTCCTTGTCGTGAATCAGCGCGGACGAATAGTCCATGCCGATCTTCTTCGCAGTCCACTTCGCCGTCGCCGGCATGATCTGCATCAGGCCCGAGGCGCCGGCACCTGAGCGCGCATCCATGATGAATCGCGACTCTTGCCGGATGAGGCCGTAGACATAGGCCGGATCGAGCCCGATCTCGCGCGAGCGCGCGACCACGTCCTTGCGAAACGGGGTCGGGAAGCGTTGCTCCATGTCGATTTCGGCACGCGTTCGGTCGCTCGTGTTGATGCAGCGATCCCATACCTCGAAGTCGCACGCGAGTTGCGCCGCGGCGAGCAGCTCGCGATCCTGCATCCCGCGCAACGTGAAGTTCCACTCGCGCACGCCCTCGCCGCGCAGGCCGATCGAGATCAGCAGCAACGCGCGCGAAAGCCCCGGATTGCGCACCGCACCGGCGCGCTCCTTTGCCGTCAGAGGCGCAGGCTTGGGTGCGAGCGTGAGCGGCTGGCCGAGGTCTTCGGCAGCGAGCGAGCCGTAGAAATTCATCTGTCCTGCGATCGATGTAAGAAGCCGATTCGCCTCGGCGTCGGCCACCGCCGGATCGGGTGCCGTCGCCTGCAGCGCCCGGGCGCGCCAATAGACCCACGACGCGTCACGCTGATCGTCCGGGCTCATCGCGTCAATCGCCTGCAGCACCTGTGGCCAACGCGCCGGGCCGTCGCTGCGCAGCGCGGCGCGGGCCTTCCAGGCGTATGTGTCGTCGCTCCATTCGACGGGTTGCTTGGATTTGGCGGCGAGCTTCGCCGCCCGCTGGAAGTACGCCGGCGCTTGCGGCGAGAGGTTTTGTGCCGCCTCCCTGCCGGCTGACGCCCAGGCCCAGGCGGCGAGATCCGACGGGAGGTCGCGCTCCCAGCGATCGGCGAGCATCGCCGCCGCCATCTCGGGGTCCTTGTCCGCCAGGCGGATCAATGCGAGCGCCGCCATCTCGGCCTGATTGCGGCTCGCCGTAGAGGCATGCCGTGCGAGGTAGCGCGGCGGCGTATCGAGTGCGTCGGCCACCCGCTTCGACAGAGGCGCCGACATCAGCCCCACCGCCTGCTTGGCAGCCTTCGGGCGGTTGATATCGACCGAGCGGCGCGCCTTGAGCCACACATCGGCGGCGGTGAACTTGCCTGCGTCATAGAGCGTCTGCGCCATCAATGCGCAGCCGTCGTCGGCATCGCGCTGCGCGAGCCACGCGGTGCGCGCGGCATCGCGCACATCGCGCCCGGCAAGGTATTCAGTGAGCAAGGCGTAGCAGGTGACCTCGCGGTCATCGTTCATCCGGAAGCGCGGAAAGTCGACCACGAAGTTCGCCCAGTCGCGGCGCCGGCCCAGCTCGAGCAGCCAGTCATTGCGCAGACGGTCTTCGACGTAGGTTCCGCTCCAGCGCGCGTAGAAAGCATTGATCTCGCTCTGCCGCGCGCTTGTCAGCCGGTTCGTCAACTCCCAGTATTCGATCCATGGCAGCAACGCGTCCTGGCCGGCCTGCGCCACTGCGCGCGTCGCGGCGAGGCGGTTGCTGTCCTTCTTGCGAAACGCATCGCGCGCTTCAAGCACCGTTTCGTTGCCGGACTGCGCCGCCGCCGGTACGGCAAACGCGAGCGAGACGGTCGCCGCGATCGCAGCGATCAGCCATCCCGCGAGGCGCCCATATACTGAACTCGATCGATTCATAGCCCTTGATTGTCCATCCCTGCCATGACCGCAACCCGGGCCACCGCCAAAACCGAAGAGAGTGGTCATCTCCCTGCGGACCGTGTCGCGTTGCGCCGGCGCCTGCTCGCCGCCCGCGAACACTTCGCTGACGACGCAAACGCTGCTGCGGCGCAGCGGGCCTTGACCGGGCAACTCGCTCGCCTGCTGCGCGAGCTCGAGCCTGCAATCCTCGGCTTGTACTGGCCGCTTCGTGGGGAATTTAACCCATGCGACGCGTTAGAGCCTGCGGGCTGCGTAAGCCTGACCCTCGCACTCCCCTATGCGCGGCGCGAACCGCGCGAAATGCACTACCGCACCTGGAACGGCCATGCGCCCGACGCCGTGGACGAATGCGGCGTGCCGGCGCCCGCGGCGGGTGCGGTCGTCGTGCCCGACGTGGTGCTGGTGCCATGCGTCGGATTCACGCGCTCGGGCTGGCGCCTCGGCTACGGCGGTGGCTACTTCGACCGCTGGCTCGCGCTACATTCGCATGTCGTGGCTGTCGGTGTCGCATGGTCCGCAAGCGAGATCACGGAGGCGGACTGGAGCACGCAGCCGCACGACCAGCCGCTCGCGGTGATCGTCACCGAAGCCGGCGTCGTCTCGTGAGAGGCATCGTCTCCTGAGATCCGCGCTCGCAGACGCTTCCCGTACACGCCCCGCAGCCACCCGCCATGCAACCCGCTGACCCCATCAACGAGCGCGCCGCGCTGCGCCAGAAACTAGTCGCATCGCGCGAGGCGTTGAGCAACCGGCAGGATCGTGTCGCGGCCTTGCAGGACGCGCTTCGCGTCTGGCTCGTCAGCCGGCGCGAGACGAGTATCGGCGCCTACTGGCCGATCAAGGGCGAGTTCGATCCGCTGCCCGCGCTCTACCGCTGGACCGAGGGCGCGCCCGACGGCGTGACGCGCCGCATCGGCTTGCCGCGCGCGGATCGCGAGTCGGGGTCGCTGCGCTGGCACGTCTGGTTCCCGGGCTGCCCTATGGAGCTTGACGCCTACGACATCCCGAAGCCCAAGGGCACCGAAGCCTTCGCGCCCGAACTGCTCGTCGTGCCCTGCCTCGGCTACGGCCCGGGCGGCGTACGCCTGGGCTATGGCGGCGGCTTCTTCGACCGCACGCTGCGCGCATTGACGCCGCACCCGATGACGGTCGGAGTGAGCTTCGCGCAGGGCTTCCTGCCGCTGCTGCGACCGAGCCTGCTGGATATCGAGCTCGACGCTGTGCTCACCGAAGATGGCGTCATGTGGCAGCGCGAGTAGCGGTGCTTCAACGCTGCGGCGTCAAACCAAGCCGCTCGCACAGCTCGACGACGAGCGGCGCCTGATTCATCGTGTAGAAGTGCAGCCCCGGCGCGCCGCCATCGATCAGGCGGCGGCACAGCGCGGTCACGACATCGAGCCCGAAGGCGCGGATCGACGCCGCATCGTCCAGATAACCTTCCATCTTCAGCGCGACCCAGCGCGGAATCTCGATGCCGTCGCGCGCCGCGAATTGCGCGATTCGACCGAAGTTGTGAAACGGCATGATGCCCGGCACGACCGGCGCCTGCGCACCGAGTGCGCGCGTCTGCTCGACGAAGTGGAAGTACGCCTCGGCGTTGAAGAAGAACTGCGTGATCGCCGAATCGGCGCCGGCATTGATCTTGTCGACGTAGTGATGCAAGTCGCGCGCGGCGTAGCGCTCGCCGGGGTGGTACTCGGGATAGGCGGCGACCTCGATATGCCAGTCCGCGCCTTGCGTCGCGCGGATGAAGCGCACGAGTTCGGCAGCGAAGCGAAAGTCGCCCGCGGTCGCAGTGCCGCTCGGCATATCGCCGCGCAACGCGACGATGCGGCGGATGTTTTGCGAGCGGTAGGTGGCGAGGATATCGCGCAGGCCGTCCTTCGTCGAACCGACGCACGACAGATGCGGCGCGGCCTCGTGCCCCGCTTCGGCGATCGCGCGCACGGTGCGCAGCGTCTTGTCGCGCGTCGAGCCGCCGGCACCGTAGGTCACGCTGAAGAACTCGGGCTCCAGCGCGCCGAGTTGGCGCACGACGTCCCGGAGTTTGTCGTCGCCGATCGGCGTGTTGGGAGGAAAGAACTCGAAGCTGATCGGCAGCGTCATTTCGTCGTCCCCTTGTGCATGGCCCAGACGAAGTATTCGCGATTGCCGTCGCCGCCGGTGACGGTGCTCTCGAAGTAGGCATGCACCTTGAAGCCGAGCGCCTTGCACGCCTGCCAGATGCGCGTCTCGACGATCGCGTGCGAAGCCGCCTGCTTGACGATGCCGCCCTTGCCGATGTGCTCGGGCTGCAGTTCGAACTGCGGCTTCACGAGTAGCAGGCAAGCACCGTTGGCAGCCATCAGGCGCGCGACGGTTGGCAGCACATGGGTGAGCGAGATGAACGACACGTCGCCGACGACGAGATCGAACTTCGCTTCGCCGATCTCCGCTTCGAATGCCGTTGCGCTCACATCGCGCGCGTTCACACCCTCGAAGCATTGCACGCGCGAATCGGCGCGCAACTTCGAATGTAACTGGCCATGCCCGACCTCGATGCCGACGACGTGCGCCGCGCCGCGATGTAACAGCACGTCGGTAAAGCCGCCCGTGCCCTGGCCGATGTCGAGGCAGACTTTGCCCGCGACGTCGACCGCGCAGCGTGCGAGCGCCGCCTCGAGCTTCAAGCCGCCGCGCGAGACATAGCGCAGCTCGGCGTCGTCGGTGACCTCGATCTCGCAATCCTCGGGCAAGTCCTCGCCCGTCTTGCGCGGCAGCGCCCAAGCCGCGCCCGGCGCACGCCAGCGCACCGCGCCGCGCTCGATCAGCCGCTGCGCCGCCGATCTGGACGGCGCAAGCGCACGCTGCAACACCAATTGATCGGCGCGCATTACTGTCGCTGCGCCATCGCGCTTGCAGGCGCAATGGCGTTCGTCCGGCTTGAAGCCGTGCGCAGGCACGCTTTCATGTGCCGGCTCTCAAGCAAATGTGGCTTTGCCACTTTGCTTGACCCCGGGGGCGGGAATGACGAAGTCATTTCCTGGGGGCGCTCAATAGCGGTAGCTGTCGGGCTTGTACGGGCCCTGCTTGGGCACGCCGATGTAGGCCGCCTGCTCGTCACTGAGCTCGGTCAGCATCGCGCCGACCTTCTTCAGGTGCAACCGCGCGACCTTTTCGTCGAGGTGCTTGGGCAGTACGTAGACCTTGCCCACGGTGTAGGCGTCGGCGTGCGCGAAGAGCTCGATCTGCGCGATCGTCTGGTTCGCGAAGCTCGACGACATCACGAAGCTCG
>JBDTSN010000038.1:0-9542 GCA_039931145.1 Burkholderiales bacterium
CGGTGGCGATCGCAATCGGCCTCGTCGGCATCGCGGCGAGCTTCTCGGCGCAGGTGCTGGCGCGGCGCAAGGAGTTTGGCCTGCTCGCACACCTCGGGCTCACGCGGCGCCAGATCGTTGCCGTCGTCACCGCCGAGGGCGCGGTGTGGACTGCGGCCGGCACCTTGCTCGGGTTGCTGCTTGGCCTCGCGGTGAGCGTCGTGCTCGTCAAGGTCGTCAACCCGCAGAGCTTTCACTGGACGATGGAGCTCGCGCTGCCTGCAGCGCGGCTTGCGCTACTGTGCGGTGCGGTGCTGGTGGCAGGCAGCGTGACCGTCTGGCTCGTATCGCGCGCGCTCGCGGCGAGCGACATGGCGCTCGCGGTGAAGGAGGACTGGTAAGCGAATGGTGAACTTCACACGCCGCGCGCTCGTCGTCGCCGCGGCCGCGCTCGGCGCGCTGCACGCTGCCGCCCAGGGCGTCGTGCGGCCTGGTGTGCCGATCAAGCTACCGCGTGACTTCGGCGCGCACCCGGACTTTCGCATCGAGTGGTGGTACGTCACCGGCTCGCTCGTCGTGCCGGATGCCTCCGATCCGTTCGGCTTTCAGATCACGTTCTTTCGTACGCGCACCGACGTGCCGGCCGACAACCCGAGCGCGTTCGCCGCGCGCCAGTTGCTGTTCGCGCACGCCGCGCTGACCGATCCGGTCGCGCGCCGGCTGCGACACGACCAGCGCATCGCGCGCGAAGGTTTCGGCATCGCGCAGGCGAGCGAAAGCGATACCGACCTGAAGCTGCGCGACTGGACGCTGCGGCGCGAAGCAATCCCCCACGGCCACGCCTACCTCGCGCATGTCGATGCCACGAAGCAAGGCTTTGCGCTCGACTTGCGCCTGACCGCGACGCAGCCACTCCTGCTGCAGGGCGACGCCGGCTATTCGCGCAAGGGGCCGGACCCTTCGCAGGCAAGCTACTACCTGAGCGAGCCGCAGCTCGCGGTGAGCGGCAGCTTGATGCTCGACGGCCGCAAGCGCGCCGTCACCGGCCGCGCCTGGCTCGATCACGAATGGAGCGAAGCGCTGCTGCACCCGGACGCCGTCGGCTGGGACTGGATCGGCATGAACCTCGACGACGGCGGTGCGCTCACCGCGTTTCGACTGCGCCGCAAGGACGGCTCGGCGCTGTGGGCCGGCGGCAGCCTGCGCGGCGCGGACGGCAAGATGCGCAACTTCGGCCCCGACGAAGTCACCTTCACGCCGGGCCGCAGCTGGACCAGCCCGGCCACGCAGGTGCGCTACCCGGTCGAGTGGACGATCAGCACGACAACCGGCCGCTACACGGTCCGCGCGCGGCTCGACGCCCAGGAGCTCGACAGTCGCGCATCGACCGGCGCGATCTACTGGGAGGGACTCTCCGACCTATTCGACGACAACGGCCAGCGCATCGGGCGCGGCTATCTGGAGTTGACTGGATACGCGACACGGCTCGCGCTACCTGGGGTGCCCGCCAAGTGATCGAAGGCGGTCACACGGGGCCTCGATGCGTGGCCCGTTTCGGCACAAGGCAAAGTCAGATTCCGTGCTTGCGGGGGGTCTCCTTTGGTGGCTCGCGTCTGAGCCAGCCCTGAGTTCTGCATCGCGCCGCCGACCGGCGCGGACCCATCACCGCAACCCGGAGCCTTCGCGGTCTTCAGATGCCTCAAAGTCCAGCCGGCGCTCGTTGATCGGGTAGCTGCCCACCGGGCCGCGCAACGGCTGCCACAGCATGCGGTCCAGGCGCAGCTCGCGCGGGTCGCGGAACTGATTGATGCCGATCGTCATGCCGGTGTGGCCGTCGCGCGGTTGCGCGCGATAGGTGCCGAACAGGCGATCCCACCAGGGCAGGTTGAAACCAAAGTTGGAGTTGGTCTCGTGTGGATACCACGAGTGATGCGCCCGATGCATGTCCGGGGTGACCACCAGCCAGCGCAGCACGCTGTCCAGCCGCCCGGGCATGCGGACGTTGCCATGGTTGAACATGGAGGTGACATTCAACACCACCTCGAAGGCCAGCACCGCGACCACCGGCACACCGAGCGCTGCAATCACGCCCATCTTGATCAGCAGCGACAGGCCGATTTCCAGCGGGTGAAAGCGCGCCCCGGTGGTCAGGTCGAATTCCAGATCGGCGTGATGCATGCGGTGCAGCCGCCACAACAGCGGCACTGCGTGCAACAGCACATGCTGCAGGTAGATGCTCAGATCCAGCACGAGCACCGAAGCCGCCACTGCGACCCAGCCCGGTACGCGCAGCTCATTGAACAGGCCCCAGCCTGCAGCGTCGGCATGCAGCGCCACGCCGACCGCCGCGGTCGGCAGCAGCAGCCGGATCAGCAGACTGTTCAACACGACGATGCCCAGGTTCGCTGGCCAGCGTTGCCAGCGCCCGATGACTTGACGCCGCCTTGGCGCCAGCACCTCCCACAGCGCCATCACGGCAAAGATGCCGGCAAATGCACCCAGCCGGATCGCAATTTCGTGCGTCAGCGCAAATGAAGCAAGGCTCTGTTGAACGTCAAGTGGGTTGCTGAGCATGAGAGTTGATCGCATGGGAGTCGCGCTCACCGGCGATCAAACCGGCGGCTGAACCCGTTTCGACAATAGGCTCGGTCGTGGGTTGCCGGGCATCCGGATCGCCCTTGTCCGACACTAACACCTCGCCCCCAATCAAGAAACGCAACATGCCGTCCGCCTACCCCCTCGCCCCGCCACTCGTCGTTCAGCAATGGCTCAACACGGACGCGCCAATCACGCTCGATGCCTTGCGCGGCCGCGTCGTCATGTTGCACGCTTTCCAGATGCTGTGCCCGGGCTGCGTGTCGCACGGCCTGCCTCAGGCGGCGAAGGCGCACGAGATGTTCGCCCGCAGTGACCTCGTCGTCATCGGGCTGCACACCGTGTTCGAGCATCACGCGGTGACCGGCGCCGAAGCGCTGAAGGCCTTCGTGCACGAGTACCGGCTGCGCTTCCCGATCGGCATCGACGCGCCCGGCGCGGGGCCAGGCCCGATACCGCTCACGATGCAGGCCTACGAATTCGGCGGCACGCCGAGCGTCGTGCTGATCGACCGCGCGGGCCGGATACGGCTGAATCAGCTCGGGCGCGTGGACGACATGGCACTCGGCGCGTTGATCGGCGAGCTGATCGCCGATGGCGGCGCGCGCAGCGACCGGCCCACAGGCGCGGCCGTGCAAAGCGACTTCACCGGCTGCGACGACGACGCCTGCGCCGTGTAGCGCCTCGTCCACCAGGCAACTACCCGCACGCCGTTGCCAATGGTGCGCGGGCCGCGCAGCGCGCTGCACGGCTGTAGCATTCGCAACCGATCAGCGCGCCGCGTCGCGGTGTGCGTCGAGCCCGCGAGAACGAGGAGCCATGGCACGAACCAAGCCGCCTGCCAGCACGCGTGCGACCTCCGCCCGGCCGACGCGTGAGTGCGCGCCGGCAAGTGCGCAGGGCGAGAGTCGCCCAGGCGACCTGGACGCTGCCTTCCTCCGCCTGCACGCCGCGCGCGGCGTCGATGCGCTCTGCAAGGTCTTGACACAAGAGGCAACCGCTCTCACGCGCGCCCGACGCGTGCTGCTTGTGCGGCCCGCTGCCGCAGAGTGTCTGCACATTGCGCATGCGCGGCTGCCGCGCGGCGAGAACGCGGCGACGCTGCTCAGCGCCATTACGCCGTGGCTGATCGAGGCAGAGCGCACTTGCAGCGCCAGCCTGCGCCACGGGCCTGAAGGCGCCGCGCCGACAGATCAACGCTCCTGCATCGTTGCGCCATTCGTGATGGATCAAGGCCTGCTCGGCTTCTTGTATGCGGATATCGAAGGCCGATTCGGACGCTTCGACGACAGCGACCGCGACCTGCTCGCGCAGCTCGCCGCGCAGGCCGCCGTCGCGCTCGGCAACGCGCAGTGGGCGCAAGGTCTGGAGCGCAAAGTCGAGGAGCGCACGGCGCAAATCGAGCAACGCAACGCCGAGCTGGCGGTGATCAACAGCATCCAGCAGGGCATGGCGGCCGCACTGAACTTCCAGGCCATCGTCGACCTGGTGGGCGACAAGCTGCGCGAAGTGCTGCACACCGGCGACATCGGCATCCGCTGGTTCGACCGCGCGACCAACCTCGCGCACTACCTGTACGAGTTCGAGCACGGCGTGCGGATCGAGATACCGCCCAACCCGCTGCGCCCCGACTCGGCGCACTACGCCCGCCGCCACCCGCTGGTGGCCAACAGCCAAGCCGAGCAAAGTGCACTCGGCATCGAGCTGGTGCCGGGCACCGACGCCAGCCGCTCGATGATCAGCGTGCCCATCATCGGCAGCGACCGCGTGCTTGGCGCCATCCTCACCGAAGACTACGAGCACGACAACGCCTACGGCGAATCGGAGGTGCGCCTGCTCAGCACGGTGGCTGCGAGCATGGGCGTGGCGCTGGAGAACGCGCGCCTGTTCGACGAGACCCAGCGCCTGCTGAAGGAGACCGAGCAACGCAATGCCGAGCTCGCCGTGATCACCACCATCCAGCAGGGCGTGGCCGGCTCGCTCGACTTCCAAGCCATCGCCAATCTGGTCGGCGACAAGCTGCGCGAGGTGCTGCACACGCAGGACATGGGCATCCGCTGGCTGGACCACGCGCGCCGGACGGTGCATTACCTATACGAGTACGAGCATGGCGTGCGGCTCGAACTCCCGTCGGAAACCCTGCCTGCCGCGCGCTGGTATTCGATCAAATTCAACCACGAGCCGGTGCTGCACAAAACGGCGGCCGAGGTGGCCGAGATCGACCGCGTGCCCGGCACCGATTCGTCGCTGTCCAGCGCCGAGGTGCCCATCATCGGCGGTGACAAGGTGCTCGGTTCGATCCTCCTCGAAAGCTTCGAGCGCGAGAACGCGTTCAGCGACTCCGACGTGCGGCTACTGCTGACCGTAGCCTCCAGTATGGGCGTGGCGCTGGAAAACGCCCGTCTGTTCGCCGAGACGCAGCGGCTACTCAAGGAGACCGAGCAGCGCAACGCCGAGCTCGCAGTGATCAACACGATCCAGCAGGGCGTCGCCGGTTCGCTCGACTTCCTGGGCATCGCCAAGCTCGTCGGCGACAAGCTGCGCGAAGTGCTGGGCACCGGAAGCATCAGCATGCTGTGGTGGGACGAGGCGACCGCGCACATCCACACGCTCTACAACTACGAGCACGGCAAGCCGATCCCGCATCGGCCGCCGCGCAAGGTGGAGCCGGGCAGCGAGATGCTGAAGGCATTCGCCAGCCCCAGCCGTGAACCTCGCGTCTTCAACACGCGCGCCGAGCAGACCGCGTTCGGCCTGACGCCGGCGCCCGGCACCGACTGGAGTCATTCGATCGCATCGGTGCCGATCGTCGGCAGCGACCGCGTGCTGGGCATCATCGCCATCCAGAACCACGAGCGCGAGCACGCCTTCGGCGACGCCGAGGTGCGGCTCATGCAGACGGTCGCCTCGAGCATGGGCATGGCGCTCGAAAACGCGCGCCTGCTCGAAGAGACGCGCGAGTCGCTGGAGCAACAGACCGCCACTGCCGAGGTGTTGCGCGTGGTCAACCGCTCGATGGGCGATCCGCAACCTGTCTTCGAGAGCATCTGCACCAGCCTGCAGCGCCTGCTGCCTGGCGCGGAGCTGATGATCAGTGCTCGTGGCGAGGACAGCCTGATTCACTGGAAGGCCGGCAGCGGCTCAAGGATCGAGGCCATGCGCGCGCTGTTTCCGCGGCCGGCGCCCACCCGGACGATGTTGACCGGCGCCGCCACGCACTACCCCGACCTCATGCACGGCGAAGGGGTGCCCGACACCCTGCGTGAGGCTGCACGCGTCATCGGCAGCAATGCATCGATGCTCAGCGCGGCGATGCACTCTGGCGATCAGGTTTTCGGAGCCATCCTGGCCTTCCGTCTCGACATGCGTCCCTTCAGCGACAAGGAGGGGCGAGTCCTCAAGTCATTCGCCGACCAGGCCGGGATCGCGATCCAGAACGCCCGGTTGTTCAAGGAGACACAGGACGCCCTGCAGCGCCAGACCGCCAGCGCTGACATCTTGCGCGTCATCAGTGGCTCGCCCACCGACGTGGGCCCGGTATTCGATGCGATTGCCCGCACTTCTATGCGTCTGGTCGGCGGCACTTCCTGCAGCGTAACGCGCGTTGCGGGAAGTCTGCTGCAACTGGTTGCTCTCACTTCGACCGATGCGGCGGCCGACGAGGCCGTAAGGTCCCGCTATCCCTTGCCGCTCGACGGCCCGCAGCCCATGCTCGAAGCCGTGCGCACGGGGGAAGTGCAGCTCTTTGCCGACGTCGAGACGGACCCCCGCTGGAGCGATGTGGCCCTGCAGGTCTCGCGCGCACGCGGGTTTCGCAGCATCGTCTTTGTTCCGATCATGAGCGACGGCAAGGCCATCGGCGCGATCCACGTCGCGAGTGCCGACCCAAGTTCTATTGCCGAACAGCACATCCGCCTGCTGCAGACCTTTGCCGACCAGGCGGTCATCGCGATCGAGAACGTGCGCCTCTTCAATGAAACGAAGGAGGCGTTGGCCGAAGTCGAGAAGCGCACCGCCGAGCTGACCGAGTCGCTCGACTACCAGACCGCGATCAGCGACGTGCTGCGCAGCATCAGCGGCTCGCCGACCGACGTGGCGCCGGTGTTCGCCGTCATCCTGGAGAGCGTGGTGCGGCTCTTCGGCAGCCCGCTCGCGGCCGCGTTGCGCTATGACGGCCAGCTCGTGCACCTGGCCGGCACTCACAACTGGTCGGCCGAAGCGCTCCAGGACGCACAGCGGCTCTATCCAGCACCGCCCAATCCGCAGATGCTCAGCGGCCGCATCATTCTCTCGGGCCGCGAACAATCAATCGACGACACGCTCCTCGACCCGGACTACGACCAATCGACGGCCGTCGCGGGTCATTGGCGGCGGATGATCGGTGCGCCGCTGCTGAAGGAAGGCGCGGCCGTCGGCGCGATCGTCGTCGCCTGGCCCGAGCCGGCGGCGACGCCCAGGCGCCAGATCGAGCTGCTGAAGACCTTCGCCGAACAAGCGGTGATCGCCATCGAGAACGTGCGCCTAATCAACGAGACGCGCGAGGCGCTCGAGCAGCAGACGGCGTCAGCCGAAGTGCTCAAGGTGATCAGCAGTTCGGTCGCCGACGCGCAGCCGGTGTTCGACAAGATCCTCGACAGCTGCCAACACCTTTTCGCCAGCGAACAGCTTGGCATCTTCGTTCTGCAAGAAGACGGCCTGGTACATGCGAGCGCGTGGCGCGGCGATGCGCTCGCGGCCGTCGCGCGCACCTTCCCGAAGCCGATCAGCGAGACGATGACGGACCGCGTGATCCGCGAGCGGCGCTTGATTCACATCCCCGACACTTCCGCAATGCAGGACCCGCCGGCCGCATTGCGCGCCGTGCTCGAACTGACGGGGCATTGCTCGGCCGCGTTGGCACCGATGGTTTGGGAATCGCAGGGCATCGGTACGATCTCAGTGTCGCGCCAGCCGCCTCGGCCGTTCAGCGAGAAGGAGCTGTCGCTGCTCACCACGTTCGCGGACCAGGCGGTGATCGCGATCCAGAACGCGCGGCTATTCAACGAGACGAAAGAGGCGCTCGATCAGCAGCGCGCATCCGCCGAAGTGCTCGGCGTCATCAGCGCTTCGATCGAGAACGCGCAGCCGGTGTTCAGCAAGATCCTGGAGAGCTGCGAGGCGCTGTTCTGCGCCAAGCAGATGTCCGTCTCGCTGGTCGACGAGAACGATGTCGTGAGCCTCGGCGGCTGCCGCGGCCTGGACAGCGAACGCGTGAAAGCAAGCTTCCCGCGCCCGCTCGACCGCTGGGTGCTCGGCCCCGCGTTTCGCGAGCTGCGCGTCGTGCACTACCCGAGCCTGGCCGACGCCGCGGACGTGCCTACCGCGATGCGCAACAAGATCGTCGCCGCGTTCGGCAACGTCGCGATGGTCTTCGCACCGATGGTGTGGGAGGGCCGGGGCATCGGCGGCATTGGTCTGTCGCGCAGTGCGAAGCGGCCGTTCAGCGAATCGGAACTCGCGCTGCTCGAAACCTTCGCCGACCAGGCGGTGATCGCGATCCAGAACGCGCGCCTGTTCAACGAGGCGCAGGAGGCGCGAGCCGCGGCCGAAGGCGCGAACGAGGCCAAGAGTTCGTTCCTGGCCACGATGAGCCACGAGATCCGCACGCCGATGAACGCCGTGATCGGCATGAGCGGCCTGCTGCTCGACACCACGCTCGACGACGAGCAGCGCGACTTTGCGGCGACGATCCGCGACAGCGGCGATTCCCTGCTGACGATCATCAACGACATCCTCGATTTCTCGAAGATCGAGGCCGGGCGGATGGATGTCGAGGCGCATCCTTTCGATCTGCGCGAATGCGTCGAATCGGCACTCGACCTGATTGCTCCGCGCGCCGCCGAAAAGGGGCTGGATATCGCCTACCAGTTCATCGGCGACGACGAAGCCGAGGTGCCTGCCGCAATCAACGGCGACGTCACCCGGTTGCGCCAGGTGCTGCTCAACCTGTTCTCCAACGCCGTCAAGTTCACCGAGCACGGTGAGGTCGTCCTCACGGTGCAGGCGGCGCATGTCGAGAACGGGCGCGGGGGCCAGGTGCCCCAACTGGAGTTCGCGGTGCGCGACACCGGGATCGGGCTCTCCGATGCCGGCATCGCCAAGCTGTTCAAGAGCTTCAGCCAGGCCGACAGCTCGACCACGCGCAAGTACGGCGGCACCGGACTGGGCCTGGCGATCAGCAAGCGGCTGGCCGAACTGATGGGCGGCACGATGTGGGTCGAGAGCCAGGGGCCGGGCGAAGGATCGACCTTTCGCTTCACGATCAGCGCGACAGTCGCTGAAGCGCCGCGGACGGCCCGGCGCAGCATCATCGGCGAGCAGCCTGCACTCTCGGCCAAGCGGCTGCTGGTGGTGGACGACAACGCGACGAACCGCAAGAGCCTCGCACTGCAGACAGCGCGCTGGGGCATGACGCCGAAGGACACCGCATCGCCAGAAGAGGCGCTGCGCTGGCTCGCGCAAGGCGAAGCCTTCGACCTCGCGATCATCGACATGCACATGCCGGAGATGGACGGCGTCGAGCTCGCACGACGGATCAAGGCAACCCATGCGCAACTGCCGCTCGTGCTCTTCACCTCGCTCGGGCGGCGCGAGGCCGATGCCGAGGCCGAAGGGCTGTTCCAGACGACGCTGGCCAAGCCACTCCACCAGAGCCAGCTCTTCGACACGTTGATGACGCTGCTGGCGAAGGACGCGCCGACCCGCCCGCAGGCCCCGGTGAAGCCGAAGCTGGACGCGGGCATGGCGCAGCGCCACCCGCTGCGCATCCTGCTCGCCGAGGACAACGTCGTGAACCAGAAGCTCGCGCTTAGGCTGCTGCAGCAGATGGGCTACCGGGCGGATGTGGCCAGCAATGGGGTGGAGGCGATCGAGTGCATCGAGCGCCAGCCCTACGACGTGGTGCTGATGGACGTGCAGATGCCGGAGAT
>JBDTSN010000039.1:0-9446 GCA_039931145.1 Burkholderiales bacterium
GAGAAGCTCGGCGATGCGGCGCTGGCCGAAGTCTGGGCAGCGCACGACCGCGCAGCCCGCGACCTGCTGCCTGCTTGGCGCGGGCGCGAGATCGACAAGACAGACGGCATGCTCCTTCTGTTCGACTCCGCCGCCGATGCAGTGGGCTATGCGCTCGCCTACCATCGTGCGCTGGCTGGTCTGTCGACGACGATGCGGGCACGTGCGGGACTGCACGTCGGCCCGGTGGTGCTACGCGAGAACGACGCCGCGGACATCGCGCTTGGCGCCAAGCCACTCGAAGTCGAGGGCATAGCCAAGCCGGTCGCCGCGCGCGTGATGTCGATCGCCCGCGGCGGACAAACGCTGCTCTCCGCCGAGGCGCGCGAGGATCTCGGCAAGACAACGTACAAGGTGCAGTCCCACGGCCACTGGATGGTCAAGGGGGTGTCCGACCCGGTGGAACTGTTCGAGGTCGGCGACCCCGAGACACGCTTCCAGGCCCCGGCGGACGGCGACAAGGTCTTTCGTGTTGTCCGCGCAGGCGACTGGTGGATGCCGGTACGCGAGGTGCCGAACAACCTGCCCCAGCAGGGCACGTCGTTCGTCGGCCGCGAACGTGAGATGGACGAAGTTCGCGCGAAGCTCGGCCACGCGCGGCTGCTGACGCTGCTCGGCATGGGCGGCCTGGGCAAGACCCGGCTCTCGCTGCAAGTCGCCGCCGACGTCATGCACGAATACCCAGACGGCGTCTGGTTCATCGACCTGGCGCCGATCCGCGACCCGGCGCTCGTGGAGAGCGAGGCGTCAGAGGCTCTGGGCGTGCGCGAGGAACCTGACCGGCCACTGCTCCAGTCACTGTGCGCCTACCTGAAGACACGGCGCGTGCTGCTGATCCTCGACAACTGCGAGCACCTGATCAAGCCAGCGGCCGATCTCGCCCACGCGATCGTCAAGGCAGCACCCTATGTCCACCTGCTCGCGTCGAGCCGCCAGGCGCTGTGCATCCCAGGTGAGACGGTCTATCCGATCCTGCCGTTGCCTCTGCCGCGCAAGGGCGACGGCGTGCAGGCGCTGCTGCGTTCGCCTGCGGTGCAGTTGTTCGTCGATCGCGCTCAATCGCACAAGCCGTCCTTCGAGCTGAACGAGCGCGAGGCGCCAGCGGTGGCTGCGCTCGTGACCCGTCTCGAGGGTATACCGCTCGCGCTCGAACTCGCCGCGGCGCGCGTGCGCTCGCTGTCAGTGGCCGACATCAACACGCGGCTGAAGGATCGCTACAAGATCCTCACCGGCGGCGCGCGGGTCCACGACGAGCGTCAGCGGACGCTGCGGGCACTGGTGGACTGGTCCTACGAACTCCTGACCGAACCCGAGCAGACGGCGCTCGCCCGGTTCAGCGTCTTTGCCGGCGGCTTCGACATGTCCGCGGCGGAGGAGGTGTGCGGCGCCGATCCGCTGCTCGCCGACGATGTGCTCGACCTCATCGAGTCGCTGATCGAGAAGTCGCTTGTCATGCTCGATGATCGCGACGAGAGCATGCGCTACCGCATGCTCGAAACGATCCGCGACTACGCGCGCGAGAAGCTCGAACAGAGTGGCGATCTCGATGCGACGTTGGCGCGCCATTGCGACTACTACTTTGTGATGGCGAACGCCGCCAACCACGGTCTGGAAGGCCCGGAGCAGGCCGACTGGGTCTGGCGCGTTGAGGCCGAACTCGACAACTTGCGAGCGGCAGTCGCACTCGCCTTGGCCGGCGGCGTGGACGAAATCATCGCCGTGAAGTTCGCGGTGGCGCTGGCAGGATTCTGGATCCTGCGCGGCTACTCGACCGAGGGCCGCTCCGTGGTCAGGGCCGCGCTCGAGCTCCCTGCGGTCCAAGCCTCCGACGTTGGGCGCGCCTGGGCCTTGTATACCGGGGCACGGCTTGCCGAGAGTCAGAGCGACCTCGCCGAGGCCCTGAAAATGCTCGAGACCTGCCTCGAGCTGCGCCGCGGCCTCGACAACCCCGTGGCCATCGCGGCGACGCTGTCGACAATGTCGCTGGTGCGGCTGCAGACCGGCGACGTGGCCGGCGCCGAGGTCGGCGAGCGCGAGGCGCTGCAGATCTTCGTCGCACTCGGTGACCGCGTCGGCGAGGCGATCGGGCTGTTGCACTTGGGGCAGATCGCGAACTATCGTGGCGAACTCGACGCGGGCCGCACTCTTCTTGAGCAGTGCCTGTTGATCGCACGCGACATCAAGTCCATGGACACCGAAGGCGAGTGCGAGCTGCACCTGGGCGAGGCTGCCGTCGATGGCGGCGCGCCGGACAGGGCCAGCCAGCACTTCAAGCGCTCGCTGATCGTCTGCAGCGAAGGCGGCGACAAGCCCGGCGAGGCCAATGCATTGTGGCACCTGGGCCAGCTTGATCTCGGCAATGGCGATCTTGCGTCGGCCCGGGCGCGGCTTGGCGAGGCGCTTCAGTCGTTCAACGGGTTCGGCATGCGCGCCGAGTTGCTCGGCTGCCTTGAGGACTGCGCTGGGCTCGCCAGGGCCGAGAACCGCCTCGCAACGGCCGCAAGGCTGGTCGGCGCCATCGAACTGGCGCGCGAGCGGCTCAGCTTGGCGCGCCCGCCGAACGCCGAGGAACGCTGGTCGACGCAGATCGCGGCACTGCGCAATGCGCTGCCAGCGGACGAGTTCGAAGCGTCGCGCCGCGAAGGCCGGCAATGGCAGATCGACGACGCGCTGCGTCAGGCTCTGTCGGCGCAGACTGAACTCGTCGTGGCCTGACGCGCGGCCGCGGCGGAAACGCAAACCGCCGCTCGAGGCGGCGGTTCGACAGTTCGGAGTGATTCGGTGGTCAGCGCTGTTGGCGTCGGCGGGTATAGGCGCCGAGCCCCACGAGGCCGACGAGCAGCATCGCATAGCTTGCAGGCTCGGGAATCGGCGTCAAGACAAGGATGGCCTTACTCTCCGACTCGCCGGAGATCGAGCAGTTTTGCGCTATCAAGCAGTCCGGGCCTTCGCCCACGGCGTTGTAGAAGAGCTGAACAACGGACAGGTTCGGGCCGACTGCGATCTCGTGTTCAAACTTCAGCCAGAACCAGACCGGTGTACTGCCAACCATGTTGTAGTGAGTAGACGTGAACCCACCAATGAACGTGGACTCCACGCCATGCAGTGACCCTCCGTCCACATACATGTTGACCACGGGCGCGCTGCCGAAGTTGAATACCTCGTCGCCGAAAAAGCTGCCGATGCTCGAGAAGACGAGATTTCCGTTGGTGATCGTCATACCACCGCAGGTCGATCCCGAGTTGGCCTTCCAACCGGTCGGCAGTGCTTCGCAAGCGTCGGGGATATAGAAGTCGCCCGATCCGCTCCATTCGAGATCCGGAAACGCGCCACCGAACGGCGGCGTGAAGGAACCCCCGTAGGTCTTGGCCTGTGCCGGCCCGACAACACCCAGCAGGGCCGCTAGCAAGACGCTCATGCCCAATGCCGTCGTCCCAGCGAATTTCTTCAATTTCAACATGATCGGTCTCCCAAACAGTGGATGTGCACCAGAGCCCAACTAACCAGTGGGCTTGTAGCCCGCTGTGTGAACCAATTGTATGCAGTCATGTGCCCTGGCGGGGGTAACTGACCCCCCCGAACTAGGGGGTCGGACCGCACGTTTCAGGGGCGGGTCAGCACGGATTCGCAACCAGCATTTCGTCAGGCACCTCAACCCAGTTGCGCGGCGAATTGGCTTTTCAAACGGGATGTTTTCGCGCCCGCTGGTAGGGGCACGCCCTCTCTGGGGTTGCCCACTGGGTTCTTCGGCCTGGCCGAGCGCACGCTGAGCAGCGGTAAGCTCGCCGCCTGGCCTGAGGGCGGCTTGCGGCTCGGGCAAAGCCTCACGAGTGGTCGTCCGTCGCAGGGTTCTAGCCGCGCCAGGCGCAGGCCTTGCGGCGCAACTCCGGGGCGCCGGGCCGCAATCAGGCAGCCTACTCAAAGTCTGCGCGCGCCGGCACTCAGGGCAGCGGCCGGGCCTGCAGTCCCAGGTGCGTGATTGACGACAATTACCTTGGCCTGCGTGTTGCCTGAACTCCCGCGCCTGCGTGTGAGCCACCACCTGGAGCACCTGCGCCAAGGTGCGCACTTGGGTTCGCTTGATAGGCATAGGCCGGCCAAGTCGGTAAACTGACTTTATGTACAGCCCTAGGCCGAAACCGCCTCCAGGCATCGCGCGCCCATGGCTGAGCGATTGATCGCGCACCTCGATATGGACGCGTTTTATGCGTCGGTCGAATTGTTGCGCTACCCCGAGTTGAAGGGCCTGCCGGTCGTGGTCGGCGGCGGGCGCGATCATGAGCCCAAGACGTTGGCTGACGGCACGCGCCGCTTCGCGAGACTGCGCCAGTACACAGGGCGTGGCGTGATCACCACTGCAACCTACGCCGCGCGCGCCTTCGGCGTGAGTTCCGGCGTCGGCCTGATGAAGGCCGCAGCACTTGCGCCCGACGCCGTGCTGCTGCCGGTGGACTTCGAGCAGTACCGCAGATTTTCCCGCCTCTTCAAGGACGCGGTGCGTGCGATCGCGCCGCAGGTCGAGGACCGCGGCATCGACGAGATTTATATCGATCTGTCCGCGTTTGCGGGTACCGACGATGAGGGCGGGCGAGCGATCGGCCAGGCCCTGAAGGCGGCGGTGTTCGACGCGACCGGGCTGACCTGCTCGGTCGGCATCACGCCGAACAAGCTCTTGTCCAAGCTCTGCTCCGAGTTCGACAAACCCGATGGGCTGACGTTGCTGCGCGCCGACGAGATCGCCGAGCGCATCTGGCCGCTGCCCGCGAAGCGCATCAACGGCATCGGGCCGAAGGCGGCGGTGCGGCTCGAAGCGCTCGGCATTCGCAGCATCGGCGAGCTGGCCGCTGCCGACCCGGCCACCTTGGTAACCGCGTTCGGCCCGCACTACGGCGCCTGGCTGCATGCCTCAGCGCACGGGCGCGACGATCGGCCGGTGGTGACGTTCTCCGAGCCGAAGAGCATCAGCCGCGAGACGACCTTCGACCGCGATCTGCATGCGGTGCGCGACCGCGCGACGCTCACGCCGCTGCTCACCGAGTTGTGCATCGCGCTCGCCGGCGACCTCGCGCGCAAGGGCTACGCGAGCAAGACGATCGGCATCAAGCTGCGCTTCGATGATTTCAAGATCGTCACGCGAGACCTGACGCTCCCTGCGCACACGATGGACGCGCACAGCATCCGCCGCGCAGCAGGCGAGTGCCTGAAGCGGGTCGATCTGACGCGCCGGCTGCGTCTGCTCGGCGTGCGCGCGGGAGCGCTCGCGAAGATTGCCGATCTCGTCAAGCCGGCCTTCGCGCATGACGGGAACCACGCGGAGGTGCGCGAGGCCGCCGCACGCTACAGCCTGCCCTTGTTCGACGCGCCCGACGCCGAGGCTTGAAACCGCGCTGCGCCCACGCCGAAGCCATCCACAGCTTGCGACAATGGCGATCACAGCGCGCATGCATCGCCAGCGCACGAACAGACGACGAGGAATCGCCATGACCGTGATCACGACCATCGAAGACCTGCGCGTGCTCGCCGAGAAGCGCGTCCCGCGCATGTTCTACGACTACGCCGACTCGGGCTCTTGGACCGAGGGCACGTATCGGGCGAACGAGAGCGACTTCCAGCCGATCAAGTTGCGCCAGCGCGTCGCGGTGAACATGGAGAACCGCACGACGGCGACACAGATGGTCGGCCAGGATGTGAAGATGCCGGTCGCGATCGCGCCGGTCGGCTTGACCGGCATGCAGCACGCTGACGGCGAGATCCACGCCGCGCGCGCGGCGGAGAAATTCGGCATCCCGTTCACGCTGTCGACGATGAGCATCTGCTCGATAGAGGACATCGCCGCGCACACAACGGCGCCATTCTGGTTCCAGCTCTACATGATGCGCGACCGCGACGCGATGGCGCGCATGATCGACCGGTGCAAGGCCGCACGCTGCAGCGCGCTCGTGTTGACGCTCGATCTGCAGGTCATCGGCCAGCGCCACAAGGACCTGAAGAACGGCCTCACCGCACCGCCGCGGCCGACGCTGAAGAACATCATCAACCTGATGATGAAGCCGCGCTGGTGCCTCGGCATGGCGGGAACAAAGCGGCACAGCTTCGGCAACCTCGTCGGCCATGTGAAGGGCGTGAGCGACATGAGTTCGCTCGCGGCATGGACCAACGAGCAGTTCGACCCGCGGCTGTCGTGGCCGGATGTCGAATGGGTCAAAACGCAATGGGGAGGCAAGCTGATCCTGAAGGGCATCATGGATGTCGAGGACGCCAGGCTCGCCGCCGAGAGCGGCGCCGACGCGCTCATCGTCAGCAACCACGGCGGCCGGCAACTCGACGGCGCGGATTCGAGCATCCGCGCGCTACCCGCCATCGTCGACGCGGTCGGCTCGCAGATCGAAGTGCACATGGACGGCGGCATCCGCTCGGGACAGGACGTGCTGAAAGCCTGGGCGCTCGGCGCACGCGGCACCTACATCGGCCGCGCGATGGTCTACGGCCTGGGCGCTATGGGCGAGGCCGGCGTCACGAAGGCGCTGCAGATCATCCACAAGGAGCTCGATGTGACGATGGCGTTTTGCGGCCACACGGACATCCGCAACGTTGATCGCGGCATTCTGTTGCCTGGCACCGCACCGAGCTGAGCGCTTCCTATTCGACGCGCGCCGTCGTGTCGTTGTTTTCAACGTCGACGCAGGCACGTGTGATCGCCTGCACGAGTTGCGCATCGATCACCTCATCATCGCGGATCGACAAATGGCGCATGCCTTTGCCACTGCCCGCGAGTTGCGAAAACCGCGCCGCGAGCAGCGCGCCGCTGAAGACCTGAAGGTTGATGTGCTCCCGGTGCACGACGATCGCAAGAAGATTCGTACCGCGTTGAGTGAACACGAGGTTGCCCCATTTGACAGCCTCCGACAACGAGGGAGCAGCGGCCATGACCAGCCCTCGCAACTCGCGAGCACGCGCCTGCTGCGTAGAAGGCAGCTTGTCGAACCAGGCATCGACTGCCGGCGCCAGCGGTGTGCTCATCGGATATCGAGCTACAGGCTGCGCGCCTCGAATGTGTTGCACTGCTGCACGCTGCCCGTCTGCAGCCCGCGCTTGAACCACGCGACGCGCTGCGCGCTCGTGCCGTGGGTGAAGCTTTCGGGGACGATCGTGCCCTGGGACTTGCGCTGCAGCGCGTCGTCGCCGATCTGGCTCGCAGCGTTGAGCGCCTCTTCGACGTCGCCCTGCTCGAGGATCTGGCGCGTCGCGTCGGCGTGATACGCCCAGACGCCTGCGAAGCAATCGGCCTGCAACTCGAGCCGCACGCTGAGCGCGTTCTGCTGCGCTTCGCTCACCCGGCCGCGCATCGAATCGACCTTGTCGGTGATGCCCATCAGGTTCTGCACATGGTGGCCGACTTCATGGGCGATGACGTAGGCCTGCGCAAAGTCGCCCGGCGCGCCGAGGCGCGACTTCATCACCTCGTAGAAACCGAGATCGAGATAGACCTTGTGGTCGGCGGGACAGTAGAACGGCCCCATCGCCGACTGCCCCGTACCGCAGGCGGTGGGCACTGCGCCGCGGAAGAGGCTGAGCTTGGGCGCCTGGTAAGTACTTCCGGCCTGCTGGAACTGCACTGTCCATACGTCCTCGGTCGAACCGAGTACCTGCTTGACGAAGCGCACCATCGGCTCGTCGGACGACGCTGGTTTGGCCGGTGCCTGTTGCGCCGTCGGCGGTGCCGTGCCGCCATCGAGCATGCCGAGGATCGCAAGCGGGTTGATACCGAACACCCAGCCTGCGACAAGCGCGATCGCCACCGTGCCGAGGCCAATGCCACGACCGCCGCCGATGCGAAAGCCGCCGCCCCCGCCGCTGCCGCGCTGGTCTTCGACGTTGTCGCTTTCCCGCTCGCCATCGAGTCTCATGTTGATCCCCTTCTTCGGCTTGCGGTTGGTGTGGCGTGGGGCAGCGCTGCGATGCGTGTCACGTCAGGCCTTGGGCAGTGTGACGCCGGTCTGCCCCTGGTACTTTCCGCCGCGGTCCTTGTACGAGGTCTCGCACACTTCGTCGCTTTCGAAGAACAGCACCTGCGCGCAACCTTCGCCAGCGTAGATCTTGGCCGGTAGCGGCGTCGTGTTGCTGAACTCGAGCGTCACGTAGCCCTCCCATTCGGGTTCGAATGGCGTGACGTTGACGATGATCCCGCAGCGTGCGTAAGTGCTCTTGCCGAGGCAGATCGTCAACACGTTGCGCGGGATGCGGAAGTACTCGACAGTGCGCGCGAGCGCGAAGCTGTTGGGCGGGATGATGCAGCTCTCGCCATGGAAATCGACAAAGCTCTTCTCGTCGAAGTTTTTCGGATCGACGACCGTGCTGTGGATGTTGGTGAAGACCTTGAACTCGGGCGCGCAGCGGATGTCGTAGCCGTAGCTGCTCGTGCCGTAGCTGATGACGCGCCGGCCGTCGGCCGTCTGACGCACCTGGCGCGGCTCGAACGGTTCGATCATGCCGGTCGTCTCGACCATGCGGCGGATCCACTTGTCGCTCTTGATGCTCATCGTGCGTTCCCGAAGTTGGCGGCATTTTAGATGCCACCAATCTCCCGTTCTGGAGGCTGCGCGCGCCGGCTCAATCGGCGCCGGACGGCCCCAAGCCGACTGAGATCCTCCCTGGGCCCGCACGCGGGACGCCGATGCCGGAGGCGTCCTGGGGGCGAATCTCCGGCTCGGCGTCGAAGCGCTCGAAGCCGCCATAGCAGATGAAGTGGCGGTTCGTCGCGCGGCCGAAGAGCGTCATTCCGAGGCGCTTTGCAAGCTCGTAGCCCATCTGCGTCACGCCGCTGCGCGAGACGATGATCGGTACGCCCATCTGCGCCGACTTCATCACCATCTCGCTCGTCAGCCGGCCGGTCGTGTAGAAGGCCTTGTCGGCGCCGCCGACATCGTGCAGCCACATCCAGCCGGCGATGGTGTCGATCGCGTTGTGGCGGCCGACGTCCTCGACGAAGGTCAGCATCTCACTCTGCCTGAAGAGCGCGCAGCCGTGAACCGATCCTGCGGACTTGTAGGTGCTCTCCTGCAGCCGCACCGCGTTGAGCAAGCCGTACAGCGCCGACTGGCTCAGCCGCGCCGTCGGGTCGCCTGCCGGCGGCAGCGCGCGCGCATCGATCTCGCTCATCAGGTTGCCGAACATCGTGCCCTGGCCGCAGCCGGTGGTGACGACGCGCTTGGCGGTCCGGGCGTCGAAGTCCTCGATCCCGCGGCGCGTCTTCACCGCCGATGCCTGCACGTCCCAATCGACGCTGATCGATTCGACAGCGTCCACCGAATCGACGAGGCGCTGGTTGCGCAGATAGCCGAGTGTCAGCAACTCGGGCGCCGCGCCGAGCGTCATCAGGGTGACGAGCTCGCGCTTGTCGACGAAGA
>JBDTSN010000040.1:0-9390 GCA_039931145.1 Burkholderiales bacterium
GCCGCTCGGGTTGTAGCGCGCGTTCCACTTCTCGTCGGGGCCGAGCGCATAGACGAGCGATGAGAGCATCGCGCTGGCAAGTGTCAAGCCGAGCAGGGGGATCAGCACCCACGCGAGCCGGTCGTCCTGACCGAGCGAACGCATCCGGTGCACGCCGTACAGGCCGAGCAATGTCGGCACCGAATAGAGCCAGCCCCAGATGTCGCGCATGCCGTGCAGATAGAAGCGATGCAGCCCGAAGACCCCGCCAATGATCGCGATCCACGTCGCAATCGCCTTCGACTTGAATAGGGGATGGGTCATGGGCGGTGCGGGTGGGTGCATTCAGGATGGCTCTCGGCGGTCGAGTTTATAATGAAGGGTTGCGGTGCTGGCTTGCGGCGCGCGAAAGCGCGCCACGCGGGCGTATCTACGGTGCTGAAATCTGTTGCCGATCCATCGGCTGCCCTGTTTCGCTCGCCCTGCGTGTCTCCTGGTGCGGGGAATACTCTCAAGACTGAAGGAAACATCATGGTCGTGATTCGACTCGCACGTGGCGGCGCCAAGAAGCGTCCGTTCTTCAATATCGTCGTCGCCGATTCGCGCATCCGCCGCGACGGGCGCTTCATCGAGCGCGTGGGTTTCTACAACCCGGTCGCGTCGGGTGGCGAGCAGCCGCTGCGCGTTGCATTCGATCGTGTCGAATACTGGGCCGGCCACGGCGCCCAGCTCTCGCCGACGGTCGCGCGCCTAGTGGCGCAGGCCAAGGCCGCCGCCTGAAGCTTCGACTTTACCGGTCGCGATGAGCGACACTGACGCGCCGGCGTGGCCGGAGGATGCGGTCGAAGTGGGCAGCATCGTCGGTGCCTGGGGCGTCAAGGGCTGGGTCAGAGTCCAGCCTTACGCGGCTGATCCGCAGGCGCTGTTTTCTTCCAAACGCTGGTTTTTGAAGTCGGCTAATAGCGCGCGCCGTCCAGGTGAGCCAGCCGTACCACCGCTTTTGCGCATCGTGCAAGCGAAGGAGCACGGCGACGGCGTCGTTGCGCAGGTTCACGATGTGGATGACCGCTCGGCGGCAGAAGGGCTGCGCGGCGCACGTATTTTTGTTCCGCGCGGCAGTTTTCCGAGCCCGGAGCCTGACGAGTACTACTGGGTCGATCTGATCGGCTTGGCGGTTGTCAACCGCCAGGGCGAAGCGCTTGGCGCCGTGGCCGGGCTGATCGATACCGGTCCGCACAGCGTACTGCGGGTTGTTCGCCCAGGAGCTGTGCAAGGCGTAAGCGCTGAAGGTGAAGAGAGGCTGATTCCTTTCGTCGCCGCCTACGTCGATGAGGTGACGCTCTCAGAGAAGCGAATCGTTGTCGATTGGGGCCTGGACTATTGAGCGTGCTGCGATTGCGCCATGCGATTCGACATCATCACGCTCTTTCCCGAACTGTTCGGCCCGCATCTAACGTTGGGCGTCACGCGGCGCGCGTTCGAGCGTTCGCAACTCGACGTGAAGCTCTGGCCGCTGCGCGATTTCGCCGACAACGCGTACCGTCGCGTCGACGACCGGCCCTATGGTGGCGGGCCCGGCATGGTGATGCTGGCCGAGCCGCTGGAGCGCGCGTTGCAGGCAGTGCGCGCGGCGCGCAGCGAGGCCGTGCCGGCGCCGCTGGTGCTGTTCACGCCAACCGGGCGGCGCATCGATCAGTCGCTGGTGCGCGAGTGGGCGACAGGCGATGGTGCGGTGCTGCTTTGTGGGCGATACGAAGGTGTCGATCAACGTTTCATCGACCGCCACGTGACGCTCGAACTGAGCCTCGGGGACTTCGTTCTCTCGGGCGGCGAACTGCCGGCGCTGGCACTGCTGGATGCAATAGCGCGCCTCCAGCCTGGCGTGCTCGGCGACGCCCAGTCGCACGAGCAGGACAGCTTTTCCGGTGACCTGCTCGATTGCCCGCACTACAGCCGCCCCGAGAACTGGCAGGCGCAAGACGCTGATTGCCCGGTGCCACCGGTGCTCCTCTCCGGGCACCATGCCGACATCGCGCGCTGGCGGCGCGAGCAGTCGCTGCAGCTCACGGCGCGCCGCCGGCCGGATTTGATCGCCGCGGCCAGAGCCGCAGGCGCGCTCTCGGTGCCGGACGAGAAGTTCCTCGCGGGGCTCAGAGCCCCTGAGTGAAGCCGGCGCGCTCGAGCGGGTGTGCCCGCTTGGTTCACAGCCGCGCACGCTATAATTTCAAGCTTTTCGATCCTCTGTCCGGCTGCAGCGGCACCCACGCCGCACATCACAATCAAAGCGCGGACACGATCGCCTGGAGAAAACCGTGGATCTGATCCAAACCCTCGAGCAGGAAGAAATCACCCGCCTCGACAAGACCGTACCGGCATTCGCGCCGGGCGACACCGTAATCGTCAGCGTGAAGGTCGTCGAAGGCACGCGCAAGCGGCTGCAAGCCTACGAAGGCGTGGTCATCGCCAAGCGCAACCGCGGGCTCAACTCGAGCTTCATCGTGCGCAAGATCTCGAATGGCGAAGGTGTCGAGCGCACCTTCCAGCTCTACAGTCCGCTGATCGCGGCGATCGAAGTCAAGCGTCGTGGCGACGTGCGTCGCGCCAAGCTGTACTACCTGCGTCAGCGTTCAGGCAAGTCGGCGCGCATCAAGGAAAAGCTTTCCTGATCGTTGCCCGCCGAGGGTCTCGGCCCCGCGCACTGACGAGCCGCCTGCCGCATGATGCACAGGCGGCTTTGTCATTCAACGTCGCGGAGTGACGCGGCGCCATGAGACTGAGCTTCAATCCCCAGGACATGCCGGTGATCGGCATCGACGACCACCTGCCGTCGGTCGCGCGGCCCGCGCTCGCGCCCTCGGCGCTGCGCCAGCGGTTTCTCGCGCCGCCGCAGTGGGCGCCCGAGACCACGGTGGAGCCCCGCTTCATCGAGCGCACACCGACCCGCGCGTCGGTACTCGTGCCGATCGTCGATCGCGATGAGCCGACGGTGCTGCTGACGCAGCGCAGCGATCACCTGAGCGACCACCCGGGCCAGATCGCGTTTCCCGGCGGTCGCGCCGAGGCCTACGACGTGGACGCCACTGCGACCGCATTGCGCGAGGCGCAGGAAGAGATCGGACTGCCCGCATCGCAGGTCGATGTGCTTGGCGCGATGCCGCTCTACACCACGGGCACGGGGTTTCTCGTCACGCCCATCGTCGCCATCGTGCAGCCGGCGTTTTCGATGCGCGCCGACCCGTTCGAAGTGGCCGAAGTGTTCGAGGTGCCGCTCGCCTTCTTGATGGACCCGTCTCACCATCGTCACCATGTGATCGAGGTCGGCGGCGTGCGCCGGGAGTTTCTGTCCATCCCCTGGCAGGGTGTGGACGCGCAGGGCCATCCACGCCGCTACTTCGTCTGGGGTGCGACTGCGGCGATGCTGCGCAACCTTTATCGCTTTCTGTCTGCGTAGAGGCGCTCGTCTGCGGCGCTGCGCCGACGGCCGATTGCGGCGGCATTGCGTGGTGCGCAAGTATCATCGTCGCCAATGAGTTTCTTCGCTGTCCTGCTTGCTCTTGTGATCGAACAGTTGAAACCGCTGCCGCGCGGCAACTGGGTGTTTGGGTCGCTTGTCGCCTGGATGCGCTGGACGGGGTTGAACTTCAACGCTGGTCGTGACCGCCACGCCTGGGTCGTGTGGGGCGTCACCGTCGTGCTGCCGGCGCTCGTCGCGTTCGGCGTCTATTTCGCGATCGCCCGTTTCAGCCTGATCCTCGCGCTCGCGTGGAATGTCTGCGTGCTTTATCTGACGCTCGGGTTTCGGCAGTTCAGTCACTACTTCACCGACATCCGCGACGCGCTCGAGCAAGGTGATGACGCGACCGCGCGCCAGCGCCTTGCCGAATGGCGGCATCTCGACGCGAGCGAGCTGCCGCGCACCGAACTGCTGCGCCACGTGCTCGAGCATTCGTTGCTCGCCGCGCACCGGCACGTGTTCGGCGTCTTCTTCTGGTTCGTGCTGCTGTCGGCCTTTGGCCTGGGGCCGGCCGGCGCGGTGCTCTACCGCATGTCCGAATTTGCGAGCCGCTACTGGGCCTACAAGAGCCGCACCGTTGGCGCGCCGACGAACGATCGGCTGATGCTGTTGTCGCGCCAGTTGTTCAGCCTCGTCGATCACGTGCCGGCGCGCATGACGGCGTTCGGCTTCGCCGTCGTCGGCAACTTCGAGGAGGCGGTGACGTGCTGGCGGCGTGATGCGACGCTCTGGAGGTATCAGAACGAAGGCATCATCCTTGCCGCCGCGGCGGGCGCGCTAGGCGTGCGGCTCGGCGGCGCCGCCGCCCCGGGCGTGACACCCGATCGTTCCCAGACGCTGGAAGGCGGCGCCTCGCAGGACGCGGTCGAGGCGCAGGGCTCGACACCCGGGATCGAGCCGGAGCTCGGCCACCTGCGCAGCGTCGTCGGGCTCGTGTGGCGCTCGGTCGTTTTGTGGATGCTGCTGCTGGCGCTGCTGTCGCTTGCCAATCTGGTCGGCTGAAGTACGGGACGCACCACCCGGCGGGCGCGATCAGGTCCGGCTCAGCTCATCCCACAGTTCGCAGTAGATGCGATGGCGGGAGGCGTTGATCTCGCCCTTCTCGAGCGCGGCAAGTACGCCGCAGCCCGGCTCATGGCGGTGACTGCAGTTGTAGAACTTGCAGGCCTGCGAATAGGCGCGCAGATCGGGCATGCAGCCGGCGAGCTCAGCAGCCTCGAGCTGGCGCAAGCCGAATTCCTGAAAGCCGGGTGAATCGATCAGCGCCGTCGTGTGCGCGGCATCCAGCCAATACCACTGCGTCGTTGTCGTCGTGTGGCGGCCCGAATTGAGCGCGCGCGACACCTCGCCCACCTGCGCCTGCGCGCCGGGCGCAAGCAAGTTGATCAGCGTGCTTTTGCCGGTGCCGCTCGGCCCGAGCACGAGCGTCGACTTGCCCGCCAGCCGTGCACCGAGGCTTTCTCGCGCCGCGTCTGGCTTGGCCTTCAGCGCCGCTTCGATCACGTCGACGCCCATCGCCGCATAAGGCACGAGACGCGCGCGCGCGGCCGGGAACTGCGGCAGGTCCGCCTTGTTGAGCAAGATGTGTGCGTCGATGCCGGCGCTTTCCGCCGCGATCAGCGCACGCGCAAGTTGCGACTCGCCGAAGACTGGATCCGCGGCCACAAGCACGAGCAACTGGTCGATGTTGGCAGCGAACGATTTTGTCTTCCACTCGTCCTGGCGGAAGAACAGATTCCGCCGCGGCTCGATATGCTCGATCACACCCTCGGCATCACCCGTAGGCATCCAGCGCACACGGTCGCCGACGACGCAATCGCTCTTCTTGCCGCGCGGGTGGCAGATCAGGCGACGGCCCTCGGGCGTTTCGACTTCGTAGTGGCGGCCGTATCCCGCAACGACGAGGCCGATGTCGAGCTCGGCGCCCTTCGTCATCTTGTGCGGACGTGCAACTGCGCCCGCTCAGGCCGCGGGCGGCAACAGCGCATCGACCTTTGCGGCGCAGATGAAGTCGTTGATCGAGATGCCGCCGACCGAATGCGTATTGAAGCGCACGACGCAGCGGTCGTAGCCCAGTGTCACGTCGGGATGATGATCCTGCGCGTGGCAGATCCAGGCGAGCGCGTTCACGAACGCCATCGTCTCGTAGAAGTTGGTGAAGCGGTGCGTCTTCTCGATCGCGCCGTCGTGCAGCGTCCAGCCGCGGACCTGTTGCAGATAAGACGTGAGCTCGTCCGTGCTCATCGGCTTTCCGCCTTCGAGCGGTTGGCACTTCAGTTGCAGCAGTTGGGTCATGTCGGCCTCAATGGGTCGCCAGTGCCGCGAGTCGCTCGGAAGCTGGCGGATGCGAGTAGTAGAAGCGTACGTAGATCGGGTCCGGCGTCAGCGTCGACGCATTGTCCTCGTGCAGCTTGAGGAGTGCCGCGGCGAGGTCGGCGCCGCTCGCCTGCGCGCAGGCATAGGCGTCTGCCTCGAACTCGTGGCGGCGCGACAACTGCGCGAAGAGCGGCGAGACGAAGAAGCCAAACACCGGCAGCGCGAGCATGAAAAGCAGCAGCGCGAGGGCGTCGTTTGGTGCGGCGAGATTCGGCTGCACGCCCAGGCCGGTGTAGAACCACGCCTGGCGCGTAAGCCACCCAAGGAGCGCGAAGCCGAGCAGGCTGATCGCGAACATCATCGCGATGCGCTTCGTCACGTGGCGGTGCTTGAAGTGGCCGAGTTCGTGTGCGAGCACCGCCTCGACTTCGTCCGGCGAGAGTTTCGCAAGCAACGTGTCGAAGAAGACGACGCGCTTGGCCGCACCGAGGCCGGTGAAATACGCGTTGCCGTGCGCCGAGCGGCGGCTGCCGTCCATCACGAAGAGCCCCTTCGCCTTGAAGCCGCAGCGCGCCATCAAGGCCTGCACGCGCGCCTTCAGCGATTCGTCGGCGAGCGGCTCGAACTTGTTGAAGAGCGGCGCGATGACGGTCGGATACAGCACCAGGATTGCGAGGTTGAACACCATCCACGCGCCCCACGCCCACAGCCACCAGAGCGCGCCCGCAGCGTGCATCAGCCACAGCACGAGCGCCGCGATCGGCAGCCCGATCAGCGTGCCGACCGCGACGCCCTTGACGAGATCGACGAGGTAGAGCTTCCATGTCATGCGGTTGAAGCCGAACTGCTGCTCGATGTGAAACGTCGAATACAGCTCGAGCGGTAATTCGATCAGGCCGCCGATGAGCGCGAACGCGGCGAGCAGCGCGAGCTGATACGCCATGTCGCCAAAGCGAGGCTGCAGCGCGTCGCGCAGAGCGACATTGAGCAGATCCAGCCCACCGAGCAGCGTCCAGCCCAGCAGAACCGCCGCGCCAAAGGCCATCGCAACGAGGCCGAAGCGTCCCTTGGCAAGCGTGTAATCGGCCGCGCGCTGGTGCGCATGCAGGGTGATGCGCTGCGCAAAAGGCGCCGGCACCTCGCCCCGATGCGCAGCGACATGGCGCATTTGGCGCGTCGCCAACCAGAATTTCACGAGCATCGACGCCGCGAGCGCGAGGGCGAAGGCGAGCGACAGCACGACGGACGGGGACAACTGCATTTCCATGGGTGCAAGTGTAGGGCTGCCAAAATGAGCCCCACACCCGAACCCCTCAGGAACCCCCATGACCGACCCCACCATCTCTGCCGCCGCCACGCTTGCCCCCGACGACAACAATCTCGTCTGGATCGATCTGGAGATGACGGGGCTCTACCCCGACCGCGACCGCATCATCGAAATCGCCGTCGTTGTCACCGACGC
The DNA here is from genome assembly GCA_039931145.1 of Burkholderiales bacterium. Taxonomy (GTDB): domain Bacteria; phylum Pseudomonadota; class Gammaproteobacteria; order Burkholderiales; family Burkholderiaceae_C; genus CAIKUF01. Next base: position 7,272 of record JBDTSN010000040.1, read on the forward strand.
GCAGGTCACGCAGCGCGTCGAAGGCCCGGTGCTCGCGATTCACCAGAGCGATGCGACGCTCGATGCGATGGACTCCTGGAACAAGGGGACGCACGGCAAGAGCGGCCTCGTCGATCGCGTGAAGGCCTCGACGATCGATGAGGCGGCGGCCGAGAAGCAGGTGATCGAATGGCTCAAACAGTTCGTTCCCGCCGGCAAGAGCCCGATGTGCGGCAACTCGATCTGCCAGGATCGGCGCTTCCTCGCCAACGGCATGCCGGCGCTCGAGGCCTTCTTCCACTATCGCAACCTCGACGTGAGCACGCTCAAGGAACTCGCGCGGCGCTGGAAGCCCGCCGTGCTCGACGGCTTCAAGAAGGCGCAGGCGCATACCGCGCTGGCCGACATCAACGAATCGATCGATGAACTTCTCTACTACCGCGAACATCTGATCGCGGTTTGAACGACGAGAGGATCGAATCCTCGCGTCACCCGCGCGCGGCAGGCACGAGCGTTTTCGCGTGATGGCGAAGATGGTCTTCGACGAAGGTCGAGATGAAGTAGTAACTGTGGTCGTAGCCGGCGTGGCGCCGCAGTGTCAGCGGCTGCCCAGCCTGGCGGCAGGCGTCTTCGAGTACGTCGGGCAGAAGTTGCTCGGCGAGGAATGCATCGTCGAGCCCCTGGTCGATCAGCGGCATAGGCATGCGGGCGCCGGAACTCACGAGCGCGGTGGCATCGTGCTTTTCCCAGGCCGCGCGGTCGTCACCCAGGTAGCCGCCGAATGCCTTCGTGCCCCATGGGCATTGCATCGGCGCGCAGATTGGCGCAAAGGCAGACACGCTCGCATACAGGCCCGGATGCCGCAGCGCGAGCGTGAGGGCGCCGTGCCCGCCCATCGAATGGCCGAAGATGCCGAAGCTTTCGTCACGCGCCGCGAACTCCTTCATCACGAGCGATCGAAGCTCCTCGTTGATGTAGGTTTCCATGCGCCAGTGCGCCTTCCACGGCGCGACCTGCGCGTCGAGGTAAAAGCCGGCCGCGGTGCCGAAGTCCCATGCCTCGTCGGCGCCTGGCGTGCCGGTGTTCCGCGGGCTCGTATCGGGCGTCACGATCATCAACCCCAGTTCCGCCGCGACGCGTTGCGCGCCGCCCTTGAAGGCGAACGTTTCTTCGGTGCAGGTCAATCCGGCAAGGAAGAACAGCGCAGGCACCGCCGCGCTCTTCGCTTGCGGCGGGCGAAATACGCCAAAGCGCATCGGCAGGCCGATCACTTCGGACGTGTGCTCGTAAAAGCCTTGAACGCCGCCGAAGCAGGCGTGCTCGGAGCGGAGTGTGATGGCCGACATCAGTAGATCACCACGGAGCGGATCGACTCGCCGCTCTTCATCAGGTCGAACCCCTTGTTGATGTCCTCGAGCGGAAGCCTGTGCGTGATCAGCTCGTCGATCTTGATCTTGCCCTCCATGTACCAATCGACGATGCGCGGCACGTCGGTTCGGCCGCGCGCACCACCAAAGGCCGATCCCTTCCACTCGCGGCCGGTGACGAGCTGGAACGGGCGCGTCGAGATTTCTTCGCCCGCCGCAGCGACGCCGATGATGAAGCTCTGGCCCCAGCCCTTGTGGCAGCACTCAAGCGCCTGGCGCATCGTTGTCGTGCTGCCGATGCACTCGAAGCTGTAGTCGGCGCCGCCGTCGGTCAAGCCGACGATCGCATCGACGACGTTGTCGACCTCTTTCGGGTTGATGAAGTGCGTCATGCCGAACTGGCGCGCCAGGCTTTCGCGGGCCGGGTTCAGATCGACGCCGATGATCTTGTCGGCGCCGACCATGCGGGCACCCTGAATCACGTTCAGCCCGATGCCGCCGAGCCCGAAGACGACGACGTTCGCCCCAGCCTCGACCTTGGCGCTGAAGGCAACCGCGCCAACGCCGGTCGTCACGCCGCAGCCGATGTAGCACGCCTTGTCAAACGGCGCGTCGGAGCGGATCTTCGCCACCGCAATCTCGGGCACGACGATGAAGTTGCTGAACGTGCTCGTGCCCATGTAGTGAAGAATCGGCTTGCCGCCGAGCGAAAAGCGGCTCGTCGCGTCGGGCATCAGGCCCTTGCCCTGCGTGCCGCGGATCAGCTGACACAG
>JBDTSN010000041.1:0-9188 GCA_039931145.1 Burkholderiales bacterium
GCCGAAGCGCCGGGAATCGGCTTCAAGTCGATAGTCAACCCGGGCTGCGACGAGAACAGCAGGGTGCCGTCAGGCCGGCGCGCGATCGTGAGCAGCCGGGATTCGGCGTCGTCGCCTGCGCTCGGCGTGCTCTTCGGCGTCGAGGCCGGCCCTGGCGCGAGATCGCGGTCGGCAAGCAGCAGCGCGGTCTGGCGCAGGCCGTCGTCGAAGACTTCCTCGATCTCGGAAAGCGTGATCATGTAGCCGGCGAATACGAGCAGCGGCCCGCCGAGGCACAGCGCACCCAGCACCCAGGTCAGCAGATGTCGTTGTATCGACGCCGGTCTCATTCGGCGATACGGTAGCCGACGCCGCGTACGTTGCGTATCAGCTCGCTGCCGAGCTTGCGTCGCAGGTTGTGAAGATGCACCTCCACCGCATTGCTGCCGATCTCCTCGCCCCAGCCGTAGATCGAGTCCTCGAGCTGTTCGCGCGACAGCACGGCGCCGGGGCGGCGCATCAGGGCTTCGAGCAACGAGAATTCCTTCGCCGTGAGCTGCACTTCGTTGCACCGCAGCGTCACGCTGCGGTGCAACGGGTCCAGGCTCAACTCGCCGACCGTCATCACGCTGCTCGCGGTGCCGACATGGCGGCGCAGCAGGGCCCTGACGCGCGCCACGAGTTCGTCGAGGTCGAAGGGTTTGGCGAGGTAGTCGTCGGCCCCGGCGTCCAGGCCCGCGACGCGCTGCGGCACGGCGTCGCGTGCACTGATGATGAGTACAGGCAAGGCATTGCCCTTGGCGCGCAACTGCTGCAGCAGCGTCAGCCCATCGACCTTCGGCAGCCCAAGATCGAGAACGAGCGCGTCGTAAACGGCATTCGCGATCGCCGCCTGTGCGCTGTGCCCGTCGGTCACCCAGTCGACGGTGAATCCGGCTTGCACCAGGCCGCGCCTTACGGCGCTGCCGATCATCGGGTCGTCCTCGATCAGGAGCAATCGCATGGCGGGGGATGGGCGGCCTTCAAGTGGGCGGTGCGGCTCGCACCATAGCAGTCGTGGCAGCTTGCCATGCGTTGCTTAAGCCGGCCTTAAGTTTCCCCGGCACAGACTTGCGATGTGCTTGCCATCCCAAGGCTTCGGCGATGAAAATGTCGCTTGCCGCTTTTGATCGCCCGCCTGCCGGGTCGCTGAGCGGATTGGCACGGGCTCACCCGCAAGCGCTGCCAAGCCACAGCGCCGATGCCCACGACTGAGCTCTGCCAGACGCCGCTCAACGCACTCGCGTGCGGCGCGGGCTTGAGCGCGCTCGGCGGGCTCGGCGTGCTGCTGGCCCTGGTGCTGCCAACCGCCGGGTTGCTCGTGTGGTGGTCGGCGCACGTGCCGCCGCGGCCGAACGCTGCGCTGACTCCCAACCGATCGGCGCTGCGCGATGGAATTCTCGTCACGCTCATCGTCGCCGCGGTGTCCGCCTTCGCCGCGATCGCCTACGGTGTTGCACGCAACGGCGCATTCCTGGACGCCGACCGTGCGTTCTCCGCGGCCGCACATGGCGGCATTTCCGCATCGGTGATACAGGTTTTCGCGTGGATCACGCATCTGGGCAACGGCTCGACGCTCGCGCTGTTGTGCGCCGTTGTCGTGCTCGTCCTGCTTGTGCGCGGCGAGCGCCTGCTCGCGATCGGCTTCGTCGCCGCGCTCGGCGGCAACGGCCTGGTGGACGCGGTGCTCAAGCGCGTCTTCGTGCGCGTGCGCCCGCCCGCGGACGGCGCGCTACAGCACTTCCACGGCTGGAGCTTCCCGAGCGGGCATGCGGCCGGCATGGTCGTCGCCTGCGGCTTTCTGGCTTACCTTGCGCTGCGTCTGTTGCCTCGCCGGCTGCATGTTCCCTGTGTGATGCTCGCGACAGCGCTCGTGTTGCTCGTCGGCGCGAGCCGCATCTTCATTAACGCGCACTACGCGAGCGATGTGCTCGCCGGCTACGCCAGCGGCACGGCTTGGCTGCTGCTGTGCATACTCGTCATCGAGCGCAAGCGCGACGCATCACATCAACCCGGCAATTTGGGCAGCGCCCGGTCGAGCTTGTCTTCGACTTCGCCGATGTAGGCCGACAGCGTGCGCGTCGATTCGTCGAGCTTGCCGCGCAAGGACTCGCCGAGCTGATCGATGTGGGCCGTGGTTTCGCGCGCACCGGCCGCGCCCTGGCTTTCGAGGCGGCGGATCTCGGCTTCGAGAAAGGCGCGAAGTTCGGTGAGTCGTGACGCCTCCGCGCTGTCGGCGAGTTCACGCTGGGCCTTCATCTCCTTCGCGTAGCGCCGCGCTTCGAGCAACGCGCCGGCCTGCTGGAAGAGCAGATAGACGACGAACAGCACGCACAGCAGTGCGCTGACGCCGAGCATGACGACGCCGAGCGGCGCCTGAACCTGTGCGAAGCCGAGTGAAAGCTCGGTCGGCGTCATGATCGCGGTCCAGTTCAGTGCCGCAAAGCCGACCAGCGCGACCAAGGCAAGGACGATCGCAACACTGCGCAGGTTCATGCGGTCTCCTCGGTCTCGATTGGATGATGGCTGTTTGCGGGCCTGCGTGGCGACGGTGGCAGTCCCATGTCAACGCCCGCCTGCCACTGTGAGCGCTGTCAAGTTGAGCACGCGGCGCACCGTCGACGATGGCGTCAGGATGTGCACCGGCGCTGCCGCGCCGAGCAAGATCGGGCCGACCGTGATGCCGTGGCTGCCGGTCATCTTCAGCACGTTGAAGAGGATGTTGGCGGCGTCAAGGTTCGGGCAAATCAGCACGTTGGCGCTGCCGTCGAGCGTGCTCGATGGAAGAAAGTTCGCGCGCACCTCCTCGCTCAGCGCGACGTCACCCTGCATCTCGCCATCGGCCGGCACGTCGGGCATGCGCGTCCTGAACAGATCGCGGGCGGCGCGCATCTTCCTTGCCGATGCGCGCGTGCTCGCCCCGTACGTCGAGTGCGAGAGGAACGCGACGCGCGGCTCGAGGCCGAAGTGGCGCACCGCGGCGGCTGACATCGCGGCGATCTCGGCGAGCGTCTCGGCATCCGGATCCTCGTTGACGAAGGTGTCGGCGATGAACAGTGTGTACTTGTCGAGCATCAGCGCGTTGAGCGCCGCAAAGTGCTGCGCGGAGGCAGCGCGGCCGATCACGTCGCGTACATGGTCGAGGTGATGCTCGAAACGCCCGACGAGCCCGCACAGCATGCCGTCAGCGTAGCCGAGCTTGACGGAGAGCGCCGCGATCAGCGTGTTCGATCGCCGCACCGCCGCCTTCGCGACTTCGGGCGTGACGCCGTCACGGCCCTTGAGTTCCAGATAAGCCTCCCAGTACTCGCGAAAGCGCGGGTCGTCTTCGGGATTCGTGATCTCGAAATCCTTGCCCGCCTTCAGGCGCAGCCCGGCGCGCTCGATGCGCTGCTCGATCACCGCTGGGCGGCCGACGAGGGTCGGGATGACCATGCCTTCCTCGAGCGCGATCTGCACTGCGCGCAGCGTGCGCTCGTCCTCGCCCTCGGCGAACACGATGCGCTTGGGCGCGGCGCGTGCGGCGACGAACACCGGCTGCATGAACATACCGGTGAAGGTCATGTATTTCGTCAGCGACTGGCGGTAGACCTCGAGGTCGGCGATCGGTCTCGTGGCGACACCCGACTCGGCCGCCGCCTTCGCCACCGCCGGTGCAATGCGCACGATGAGGCGCGAATCGAACGGCTTGGGGATCAGGTACTCGGGCCCGAAGCGCATCTCCTCGCCCGGGTAGGCGGCGGCCACCTCGGCCGAGATCTCGACCTTCGCAAGGGCCGCGATCTCGTGCACGCAAGCGACCTTCATCTCCTCGGTGATGCGCTGCGCGCCGCAGTCGAGCGCGCCGCGGAAGATGTAGGGAAAGCACAGTACGTTGTTGACCTGGTTCGGATAGTCCGAGCGGCCGGTGGCGATGATGCAATCGGGCCGCACTGCCTTCGCAAGTTCGGGTCGGATCTCGGGCTCGGGATTGGCGAGCGCGAGGATGAGCGGCTTCGGCGCCATGCTCTTCACCATCTCGGCCGTCACCACGCCGGCCGCTGAGCAGCCAAGCAGCACATCGGCGCCGGCCATCACGTCGGCGAGTGTGCGCAGACTCGTCTTCTGGATGTAACGGCGCTTCGATTCGTCGAGCTTATCTTCGCGCTTGTCGTGGATCAGCCCCTTGCTGTCGCAGACGAAGATGTGCGCAGGCTTCGCGCCGAGGCGCACGAGCAGGTCGAGGCAGGCGGTCGCGGCAGCACCGGCGCCGCTCGCGGCAATCTTCACGTCGGCGAGCTGCTTGCCGGTGAGCTCCAGGCCGTTGAGGATTGCCGCCGCCGAGATGATCGCCGTGCCGTGCTGGTCGTCGTGGAAGACGGGGATCTTGAGCCGATCCTTGAGCTTCGCTTCGATCTGGAAGCACTCGGGCGCCTTGATGTCTTCGAGGTTGATGCCGCCGAGCGTCGGCTCGAGCGCGGCGATGATCTCGACGAGCTTGTCGGCGTCCGTTTCGGCAAGCTCGATGTCGAAGACGTCGATGCCGGCGAACTTCTTGAACAAACACCCTTTGCCTTCCATCACCGGCTTGCCAGCGAGCGGCCCGATGTTGCCCAGGCCGAGCACCGCGGTGCCGTTCGTGACGACGCCAACCAGGTTCGCGCGCGACGTGTACTCGGCGGCGAGCGCCGGATCGTCGCGAATCGCGAGGCACGCGTAAGCGACGCCCGGCGAGTAGGCAAGCGACAGGTCGCGTCCGCTTGCGAGCGGCTTCGTTGCGTTGACGCTGATCTTGCCGCGCACGGGGTTGCGGTGATAGTCGAGCGCGGCGTCGCGCAGTGCGCTTTCGGCGGGGGTCAGGGGTTCTTTGTCGGACATGCGCTTCTCCTGGGTCGGGGCCGCGCCGTTCGTCGGGCGCGGCAGGAAGCCATAGCGTAGCGGTGCGGATGCAAGTTGGCGAGCATCGGCGAACGAAAATCGGGCGGTGACACGCGTGGGCTGCCATGCCGACGCACGCGGCGAACCCTGGCTAGACTCGGGCGGCAGCCCCGCCGGGGCGCACAGCGAAAGTGCAGCGCAATGATGTATCTCCTGCTCGGCCTGATTCTCTTCCTCGGCATTCACTCCGTTTCGATCGTCGCGCCGGGCTGGCGCGACGCACGCAGCGCGGCAATGGGCCAGAACGCTTGGAAAGGGCTGTACTCGATCGTCTCGATCGCCGGTTTTGCGCTGCTGATCTACGGCTACGGCCTCGCACGCCAGCAGCCTGTCGTGCTCTACACGCCACCCGCTGCGATGCGCCACATCGCGATGCTGCTGATGCTGCCGGTGTTTCCACTGCTGCTCGCCGCCTACCTGCCTGGCTGGTTGAAGCGCGCCGCGAAGCACCCGATGCTGCTCGCGGTGAAGTTCTGGGCGCTCGCCCATCTGCTCGTCAACGGCAACCTGGCCGATGTGCTCCTGTTCGGCGGCTTCCTGCTCTGGGCCGCTGCCGATCGCGTCTCGATGAAGCACCGCGTTCAGCGTCCGCTGCCGGGTTTGCCGGCGTCGCCGATGAACGACGTCATCGCCGTCGTCGCCGGGCTCGCGATCTACGCCCTGTTCTTATTCTGGGCCCACGCTTCGCTCATCGGCATCGCATTGATGTGAGCGCATACTGCGCGCCAATTCGTTTGAAGGCATTGAGCGCATGTGCGGTCGCTATGTGATCGCCTACGGGCCAGAGATGCTCGTCCACGGCTTCAGCGCGACGCGTGTGGTGCCGTTTCCGCAGCGCTACAACGTCGCGCCGCAATCGCAGGTGCCGGTGGTGATGGAGACACGCGAGGGCGAGCGCATCGCAGAGTTGATGCGCTGGGGCCTCGTGCCGCATTGGGCGAAGGACGCGAGCATCGGCAGCAAGCTCAACAACGCGCGCGCCGAAAGCATCGCCGACAAGCCCTCATTCCGCCAAGCCGTCCGGCGCAGGCGCTGCATCATCCCGGCAAGCGGCTTCTACGAATGGCAGGCAGTGCCGGCGCACGAGGGAGGCGGCAAGCAGCCGTGGTACATCAGCCCGAAAGGCGAGCCGTTGTTCGCATTCGCCGGCTTGTTCGAAGCCTGGCGGCCGAAGCCGGCCACCGACGCCGAAGCCGCGGATTGGTTGTTGACCTGTTGCATCGTGACGACAGCGCCCAACGCGCTGATGGCGACTATCCATGACCGCATGCCGGTGACCCTTGCACGCGACGAATGGGATGCCTGGCTGAGCCGCGATTTGCAGGACCCCGTCGGCCTCGCGCCGTTGATGCAAGGGCTACCTGCCGAGGCGATGCAGGCCTGGCCTGTGGCGCGCACGGTGAATCGCAGCAACGCGGAAGGCGCTGAATTGATCGCGCCCTTGGCCCCGAAGCCGGACGCATAGTCAAGGGTTTACCCTTATTTTGCACAGGGATGCAGGCAATTGGGGTGCGCAGCCCATGATCAGTGTTTACCCTTGCTGTGTTGGCCAATCCGGCCATCGGGAAAGACCATGAACCTGATCACCGCCTTCATCGCCTGGATCTTCGATCCGCAACCAATTGCACAGGAGCGCGACGAGCGCTATCTGGCCGCCGCTGCCGACATGGCTGACCTCGAGCGTCGTATGCGTCTGCTCGACGAGCGTCGGCCCGCGGGCCCGTTCGGCCAAGGCGCCTGAGCGTCGCCGCGACGTCGAGTGACGCCCGAAAGAGGGGCGTCGCCGGCAGGTGCCATTCGCGATGAACTAGCATCGCCAAATGGCGTTGCCGCTCTCCGTTCTCGATCTCGCACCTGTCCCTTCTGGTGGCAGCGCCGCGGAATCGGTGCGCCGCTGCGTCGAGCTCGCACAATTCGCCGAGCAACTCGGCTATGTGCGGGTTTGGTATGCCGAGCACCACGGCATGCCGAGCGTCGCGAGTTCGTCGCCCGAGGTGCTGATCGCAAGTGTCGCCGCGCAGACGCGCACGTTGCATGTCGGCGCCGGCGGTGTGATGCTGCCGAATCACGCGCCATTGCGAATCGCCGAAGCCTTCCGCACCCTTGCCGCGCTCTATCCCGGGCGCATTGATCTCGGGCTCGGCCGTGCGCCGGGCGCCGATCCGCGCACGAGTCAGGTGATGCGTGCCGTCGACGGCGAACACTTCCCCGCCTTGCTCTCGGAGTTGCTGATCTGGAGCGGCGAGAACAGGCTGCCCGCCGATCACCCGATGCATTCGCTGCAGGCCATGCCGGTGGACGCGCCGCTGCCCCCCATCTGGCTGCTCGGCTCGAGCGGCGCGAGCGCGCGCATGGCGGGCGATGCCGGCATGGGCTATTCGTTTGCCAGTCACTTCAGCGCGGCGCCCGCGAAGCCGGCGTTCGATGCGTATCGTGCGGCCTTCAAGGCTTCGAAGTCGTTCGCTGCGCCGCACGCGATCCTCGGCGTCTCGGTGATCTGTGCGTCGACCGCGGACGAGGCCGAATGGCTCGCCTCGGGAATGGAGCTCGCTTGGGTGCGATTGCGCAGCGGCATTCTCGCGACGCTGCCGAGCCCCGAAGAGGCGGCGGGCTACGCCTACACCGAGGCCGAGCGCCGTCTTGTGCGCGCATTCCGCGAACTCGTCATCGTCGGTGCGCCCGACGCGGTGCGGCGTGAACTTCTCGACCGCGCCGTCGCGTGCGACGCGTCGGAGTTGATGATCGTCTGCAACCTGCACAGCCACGCGGCGCGCCTGCGAAGCCACGAACTGATCGCCGAAGTGATGGCCGCGTAGCGGCCGCACGAAGCCCGCGCCGCACACGCCGCGCGCCCCTGTGTTACCTTCATCGCGCCTGCTTCGCGCGGGCGCGGCCGGTGGCGCAACTTAGCGCGACGACCGGATGCAACCAGGGAGCAGCGCATGCCCAAAATGCCTCTCTACAGTCGCTCCAATCGCAGGTCGGGCGCGCAATTGCCGGCGTCGCCGCGCGCCGCAATGAGCGGCGCGTCGCCCACTGGCGAAACGCGTGCCGAATCATCCGCCGAAGCGCGCAAGGCGACGAACCCGCGGCGTCGAGTGGTGATGCGCTGGCTGCGCAGCCCGCTGCCCTGGTTCGCGGCGAGCATGGTGCTCGCCTTGCTGCTCGGTCAGGCGATGTTCCGCGCGCCGACGCAGCCGCCCTTGACGCAGGAGCGAATCGATCGCGCCGTGCTGCACACGCTCGAGACGAAGACGCTGCCTTCGCCCGCGGCGGGCGCGTACGAGGCGGTGCAAAAGTCGGTCGTTCTCGTCGAAGGCGAACGGCGGGACAGCGAGCAGGGCGAGGAAGACATCGAGCGCATGGTCGGCACCGGGGTCGTGATCGTCGATAGCGGCGTGATCCTGACCAATCTGCACGTCGTGCTCGGCGCCGACAAGCTGCGCCTGCGTTTTGCCGACGGCACCGAGTCGGCCGCGATGCTGATCTCGGTACAGCCGGAAAACGACCTCGCCGTGCTGCAAGCCATGACGCTGCCGGATGACCTGGAGGCGGCGACGATGCGCTCCACCGGCGACCTGGCGCTCGGCGACCAGGTCATCGCCATCGGCTATCCGTTCGGCATCGGCCCTTCGGTTTCGGCCGGTGTGGTGTCGGGCCTGAAGCGCGACTACGTGTCGCCTCAGGGCAAGCGGGTGCTCAGCAATCTGATCCAGTTCGACGCCGCCGCCAACCCCGGCAACTCGGGCGGGCCGCTCGTGACGATGGACGGCGAGGTGGTCGGTATCGTCACCGCGATCCTGAACCCGGGCCACGAGCGCACCTTCATCGGTATTGGTTTCGCCGTGCCGATCGAGAACGCCGCCGCGGCTGCGGGAATGCCGCCGTTCTGATCCGCTAAGCCGCGATAGCTCACCGAAGGACCGCATGGAACCCAGCCCCCAAACCGATACTGCAACTCTCATGGAGCACATCCTCTACGAGGTGAAGAAGGTCGTTGTCGGCCAGGATCATTTCCTCGAGCGCGTGCTCGTCGCGATCCTGGCGCAGGGTCATCTGCTCGTCGAAGGCGTGCCGGGGCTTGCCAAGACGCTGACCGTGAAGACGCTCGCCACGGCGCTGCGCGGCACTTTCAAGCGCATCCAGTTCACGCCCGATCTGGTGCCAGCGGATCTTGTCGGCACACGCATCTACAACCAGAAGACGGGCGAGTTCGCGACCTCGCTCGGCCCCGTCTTCACGCACCTGCTGCT
>JBDTSN010000042.1:0-9069 GCA_039931145.1 Burkholderiales bacterium
ACATCTACGGCGCGCAGGCGAGCGACGGCGACAACTGGCACCACGACAGCGGCCGCTGCCGCGACCTGCTCGCCGAGCAGTTGCTGCCGCTGTGCCGCTACTACGCCTATTTGCAGGTCGCCGACGAAGAGCAGAACCTGTGGGACGAATACGCGCAGCTCGCGGCCGAGGTGGGCCACTTCGCGATGCGCAAGGTGACCGAAGTGGCGCAGATCTACCCGGTGTTTCGTGAACTGTTCAAGAAAGAGAGCGCCGCCGCATGAGCCCCTGTTCGGACGCTCGGAAGGAGCTTCGCACCGCAGTGCGCAGCACGGAGGTCAGCAAGTGATCAACGCCTCTCGCGACCGTCGACTCAACGACGCCTCGGCGCCTTACCCGAACGAACGACGCAAGCCCGCGCGTGTCGCGCTTCAGGCGCCGCTGCCGGCGCCCACACGGCCTGGCACGCCGCTGCCCGCGCCAAGCGACTGGTCCTTCGAGCTGATCGAGCGCTACCACGACGCGATCCGCGCGACGGCCGAGCGCTACGGTCTCGACACTTACCCGAACCAGCTCGAAATCATCACCGCCGAGCAGATGATGGACGCCTATGCGTCCGTCGGCATGCCGGTGAACTACCGCCACTGGAGCTACGGCAAGGAGTTCATCTCGACCGAGAAGAACTACCGTCGCGGCCACATGGGCCTCGCCTACGAGATCGTTATCAACGCCAACCCCTGCATCAGCTACCTGATGGAGGAGAACACGATGGCGATGCAGGCGCTCGTCATCGCGCACGCCGCCTACGGCCACAACAGCTTCTTCAAGGGCAACTATCTGTTCAGGATGTGGACCGATGCGTCGTCGATCATCGACTACCTCGTCTACGCGAAGAACTACGTCGCCGAGTGCGAAGAGCGCCATGGCATGCAGGAGGTCGAGGACCTGCTCGACAGCTGCCACGCGCTGATGAATCACGGCGTCGATCGCTATCGGCGGCCGAGCCGCAAGTCCCTCGCACAGGAACTTGCCGCGCGCAAGGAGCGCGAGGCACATGCGCAGCAGCAGGTCAACGATCTCTGGCGCACGCTGCCGAAGAAGTCGGAGGGCGCGAACGACGCCGCACAAGCGAAGCGCTTCCCGGAAGAACCGCAGGAGAACCTGCTCTACTTCATCGAAAAGCGCGCGCCGCTGCTCGAACCCTGGCAGCGCGAGGTGGTGCGCATCGTGCGCAAGGTCGCGCAGTACTTCTACCCGCAGCGTCAGACGCAGGTGATGAACGAGGGCTGGGCGACGTTCTGGCACCACCGGCTGCTCAACACCATGTACGACGACGGCTTCCTGTCCGACGGCATGATGATCGAGTGGCTCAGCTCGCACACCAACGTGATCTACCAGCCGCCGGTCGGGCACCCGGCGTACAACGGCATCAACCCGTACGCGCTCGGCTTCGCGATGTACACCGACATCAAGCGCATCTGCGAGGCGCCGACCGACGAGGACCGGCAATGGTTCCCCGATATCGCAGGCAAGCCCTGGCTGCCGACACTTGACCATGCGATGCGCAACTACAAGGACGAGAGCTTCGTTGGCCAGTTCCTCTCGCCGCGCCTGATGCGCGAGTTCCGGCTGTTCGCGATCGTCGACGATGAGGCGGAAACGGAGCTCGAAGTCAGCGCGATCCACGACGAGGCCGGCTACCGCCGTGTACGCGAGGCGCTCGCGCGGCAGTACGACCTAGGTCAGCGCGAACCCAACATCCAGGTCTGGGACGTGAACCTGCGCGGCGACCGCGCATTGACACTACGCCATACGCAACACGACGAGCGGCCGCTGCACGACACCGCGAAAGAAGTGCTCAAGCACGTCGGCCGCTTGTGGGGTTTCGACGTGCACCTGGAGAGCGTCGACGCGAACGGCGGCGCCACCCAGCGCCTGACCGTGCGCGGCAACGCCGACTGAACGCGAGGACCTTGCGAATCGGGCCGGCGGCAGCGGCCAGTCGGCGGCGGGCGGGTGCGAAGACTCAATGCCCGACGAGCAACTTGCCTTCGGCGATCGCAAGCGGTTCGGGCAAGCCTGACAGCACGAGCGTGTCACCGCCTTCGAGGCTGAGCGCATCGTTTGGCTTGAGCACAGCGCCGCTCGCGCGGCGTAGCGAGACGACGCTCACGTCCAGGCTGTGCAGCACCAGGTCGGCGAGCGTTCGCCCATGCAGCGGGCTCGCGAGCGGCAGCGTGACCGAGAGCAGCCGGCGGTTCTGCCTGTCGGAGCTCGAATCATCGTCGGCGCCGCGGAAGTAGCCGCGCAGCAGCCCGTAGCGCGCGTCGCGCTGATCCTGCATGATGCGGATCACGCGTCGGATCGGCACGCCGACGAGCGCCAGCGCGTGGCTTGCGAGCATCATTGAACCCTCGATCGCCTCAGGAACGATCTCGGTCGCGCCGGCCGCCCGCAGGAGTTCGAGGTCGGTGTCGTCGAGCGTACGCACGACCACCGGCACGCTCGGCGCGTGCGCCTGCACGAGCTTCAGGATCTTCAACGCCGACGGCGTATCGTGATACGTCACGACGACCGCGTTGGCGCGCGCCAGGCCGGCCGCCATCAGGCTTTGCAGGCGCGCCGCATCGCCGAAGACGACGCTCTGCCCCGCAGCAGCGGCCTGGCGCACGCGATCCGGATCGAGGTCGAGCGCCATGTACGGGATGTTCTCGCCTTCGAGCACGCGCGCCAGGTTCTGGCCGCTGCGCCCGAAACCGGCGATGATCACGTGCGCTTCGGCGTTGATCGAGCGCTTGGCGATCGTCGTCATCGCCACCGACTGCATCAGCCAGTCGGTCGCCGACAGCCGCATCACGATCCGGTTGCTGTAGAGCACGAGCAGCGGCGCGGCGAGTATCGACAGCACCATGCTCGCGAGCACCGGGCTGACCCAGTGCGGTGCGATCAACCCCTGCATCGTGCCGAGTGTCAGCAGCACGAAGCCGAACTCGCCCGCCTGTGCCAGATACAGGCCGGTGCGCAGCGAGACGCCGGGCGTCGCGCCGAAAACCCTCGACAGCCCGGCAACGAGCGCGAACTTGAAGAACACCGGCAGCGTTGTCAGCACCAGCACAAGGGCCCAGTTGTCAATCACGTCCTGCCCATTGAGCTTCATGCCGATCGTGATGAAGAAGAGTCCGAGCAGCACGTCGTGAAATGGCCGGATGTCGGACTCGACCTGGTGCTTGAACTCGGTTTCCGCGATCAGCATGCCGGCGACGAACGCGCCGAGCGCGAGCGACAGCCCGGCGTGCTCCGTCATCCACGCGAGACCGAGTGTGATCAGCAGCACGTTGAGGACGAACAGCTCCTCGCTCTTGCGACGCGCGACAAGCGTGAGCCACCAGCGCATCACCTTTTGCCCGCCGACGAGCAGTAGCGTGAGCAGCACAACCGCTTTCAGCGCCGCCCAGCCGAGCGAGGTCGCCATGTCCGCACCGCTCGAATTGAGCGCCGGGATCAGTACCAGGAGTGGCACGACGGCGAGATCCTGGAACAGCAGCACGCCCATCACGCGGCGACCGTGCTCGCTCGCGAGCTCGAGCCGATCCGCCATCAGCTTGACGATGATTGCTGTGCTCGACATCGCCATTGCCGCGCCGAGCACGACGGCGCCCTGCCACGTCAGCTCCCACGAGCGCGACGAGAACGAGAACAACCACTTCAACAAATGGTGTCCGGCCACCGTGCCGAAGATCGTCAGCAGCACCTGCGCCATGCCGAGCCCGAAGACGAGCTTCTTCATGCTGCGCAGCTTGGGCAGGTTGAACTCGAGCCCGATGACGAACATCAGGAAGACGACACCGAACTCGCCCAGATACTGGAACCCCTCCGAATCCTTCGCGATCGCAAGCGCGTGCGGCCCGATCAGCACGCCGACGAGCAGGTAGCCGAGCATCGGCGGCAGCTTCAGCATGCGGCAAACGACCGCGCCGGCGACCGCGGCGAGCAGGTAGAGCAAGACGAGGTCGAAGGTGGTGGCCATGGGGAGGCGGCCCAAGGCGCGGGCACGACGCGCCCTGACCTGAGCCTAGAATCGTTTGATGGTAATAGACGCCTTGCCCGCCGCCCTGGAATGACGATGCTGCGCCCCGTCCGCTGGCTCGCTTGCGCGTCCGCCCGGCGACGCGCATGTGCACGCGGTTGCCAGAAGGCAGGCCGGCAGTTGCGCCAACAGGCTTCGGACTACCGCGCGATTCACCGCGCGCACTGCAAGGTTCGCTGAGCGATGTCCACGACGCCCGCGTTCGAGCCCGCGCGCGCGCTTGCGCTGGCGCACCGCACCTTTGACATTGAAGCCCAGGCCTTGCTCGGCTTGAAGGCACGCACCGGCGACGCCTTCGCGACCGCGGTGCAGTGGATGCTCACCTGCCGCGGCCGCGTCGTCGTCATGGGCATGGGCAAGAGCGGTCATGTTGGCCGCAAGATGGCGGCGACGCTGTCTTCGACCGGCACGCCCGCGCTCTTCGTACACCCGGCCGAGGCGAGCCACGGCGACCTCGGCATGATCGCGCCGGGCGACGTCGTTATCGCGATCTCCAACTCGGGTGAAAGCGACGAGCTCAACGCGATCCTGCCGGCGCTCAAACGCCTGGAAGTGCGCGTTGTCGTCATGACGGGGCGCACGGATTCTTCGCTTGCCCGCCACGCCGACTTGACACTCGACTGCGCCGTCGATCAGGAAGCTTGCCCGCTCAATCTTGCACCGACGGCGAGCACGACGGCGCAGATGGCACTCGGCGACGCGCTCGCCGTTGCGCTGCTCGACGCGCGCGGCTTTCGTGAAGAAGACTTCGCCCGCTCGCACCCTGGCGGCGCGCTCGGGCGCAAGCTGCTCACGCATGTGCGCGACGTGATGCGGGACGGCGCCGCCGTGCCGCGCGTCGCACCCGACGCCGGTTTCATCGAGCTGATTCGCGAGATCACCGAAAAGGGTCTGGGCGCCACCGCGATCACCGATGACGCGGGCCGTGTCCTCGGCATCTTCACCGACGGCGACCTGCGCCGGCTCGTCGCCAAGGGCATCGACTTGCGCTCGCTCAGCGCGCGCGAGGTGATGCACCCGCGGCCGCACCTCGTGCGCGACGACGCGCTCGCGGTCGACGCTGTCGCGCTGATGGAGGCAAAGCGTGTCACCTGCCTGCTCGTCGTCGATGCCGACAAGAAATTGATCGGCGCACTCAACTCGAACGATCTGATGCGCGCAAAGGTGATTTGATGGGTCGCTCGTTCGTGTACTGCCAACCCGACCTGGCCACACGGCCGGCGCAGGCTAGAGGCCTGGAGACGGCGTGGCCCCCGCGCTGAACTTCCCGCCCGCCCTGCTGCTGCAGGCACAAGGCATCCGCGCCGCGATCTTCGACGTCGACGGCGTGTTGACCGACGGCCGCATCTACATCGGCGCCGGCGGCGAGACGTTCAAGGCCTTCAGCACGCTCGACGGCCATGGCCTGAAGCTGTTGCAGCGTGGTGGCATCGAGCCGATCATCATCACCGGGCGCGACTCGGCCGCGGTGCGTCGACGCGTCGCGGATCTCGGCCTCACGCACTGCACATTCGGCGTCAGCGACAAGCTCGCCGTCGCCAGCGAACTGATGACGAAGCTCGGCCTCGACTGGGACGCGATGGCGGTGATGGGCGACGACTGGCCCGATCTGCCGCTGCTCTCGCGTGCCGCGTTCGCCTGCGCGCCGCCGCAGGCCCATGCCGAAGTGCGCGCGCTGTCGCATCACGTCACCGCAGCCGCCGCAGGCTATGGTGCGGCGCGCGAATGTTGCGACCTGCTCTTGTGCGCCGCCGGCCGCTACGCCGGACTGCTCGCGGGTCATCTGACGACGCTCGAGTAGCACCGCATGTCGACCCGATGACCACCCGATGACCACCCAGACAGCCGAGAGGCCGCTCGAAGCGCTCGGCTTGCAAGCCCTCGACGACAGTGCACCGCGCTGGAGTGGCCAGCCTTGGCACGCCCGGCTGCTCGACACCTTGTCGTCCTATCTGTCGCTGCTGATGATGGCGCTGCTGGCGCTCGGCAGTTGGTGGCTGGTGAAGAACACGCCGCTCGTCGACATCCCGCGCGTCCAGGCGCCGCTCACCCACGAGCCGGACTACACGATGCGCGAATTTCTGGTCCAGCGCTTCACACCGCAAGGCACGCTGCGGGCGCAGATCGAGGGCGATACCTTGCGTCATTTCCCCGACACCGACACCTTCGAGGTCGAGAACCCCAAAGTTCGCGCCTGGGCGCCCGAAGGCGGCGTCACGGATGCGAGCGCAAAGCGCGCGCTGAGCAACGCCGACGCGAGCGAGGTGCAACTCTTCGGCGACGCCCGCGTCACGCGTTTGCCGACCGCAACCGACGAAGGCCTGACTTTTCGCGGCGAATTCCTGCATGCGTTCCTGAAGACCGAGCGCGTGCGATCGAATCAGCCGGTGACGTTCACGCGCGGAGGGGCTGTGATTCGCGCCGATTCATTCAGCTACGACAACATCGAGCGCATCGTCGAGATGAAGGGGCACGTGCGCGCCACCTTCCCGCCGCGTCGAACGGCGGCGCAAGGAGACAGGTCCTGAGCTCACGCCTTGCCTTCATCACCGGCGCTTCGAGCGGTATCGGCCAGGCGCTCGCCGCGCGCTACGCGCAGGCTGGGTTCCGGCTCGCCCTCGTCGCGCGCCGCAGCGAGCCAATCGCGGCGTGGGCCGCGGTGCAGGGCATCGCCGCCGATCGCGTCGCGGTCTACGCCGCCGACGTGCGCGATGTCGATCGCATCACCGCCGTCGGCCGCGCATGCATCGAAGCGCACGGCGTGCCCGACGTCGTCATCGCGAGCGCCGGCATCAGCGTCGGCGTCGACAGCGCCGCCTTCGCCGACCTCGAACAATTGCGCGCCACCTTCGAGACCAACAACCTCGGCATGGCCGCGACCTTTCAGCCCTTCGTGCAGCTGATGCGCGAGCGACGTTCGGGCACGCTCGTCGGCATCGCGAGCGTCGCCGGCATCCGCGGCCTGCCCGGGCACGGCGGCTATTGTTCGAGCAAGGCAGCCGTGATCAGCTACTGCGAGAGCCTGCGCGGCGAGTGCCGGCCGTTCGGCGTCAAGGTCGTGACAATCTCGCCGGGCTACGTCGCGACGCCGCTCACGAGCCGCAACCGCTACGCGATGCCGTTTCTGATGTCGCCCGCGGCCTTTGCCGACAAGGCGTTCAAGACGATCGAGGCGGGCGTCAGCTACCGCGTCATTCCGTGGCAGATGGGCGTCGTCGCGAAGGCCTTGCGCTTGTTGCCAAACGTGCTTTTCGACCGCGTGCTCGCTGGCCGCCCGCGCAAGCGTCGCGCCGGCGAGTGATACGCCGGCAAAGATTGCGCGCATGAAAAAAGCGGTGGGCCGCTAGCGCCACCGCTTTTCACACTCAACCACGCCGGTAAGCGCCGGCACGCTCTTTCGTTGTTCGCTGCGGGCTCAG
The DNA here is from genome assembly GCA_039931145.1 of Burkholderiales bacterium. Taxonomy (GTDB): domain Bacteria; phylum Pseudomonadota; class Gammaproteobacteria; order Burkholderiales; family Burkholderiaceae_C; genus CAIKUF01. Next base: position 7,486 of record JBDTSN010000042.1, read on the forward strand.
TAGCCGCCGCGGCTTCCACCGCCGCCGCCACTGCGACCACCACCTCCACTGCCACCGCCACCGCCGCTGCGGCCACCACCGCCACCGCCGTAGCCGCCGCCTCCGCCACCGTAGCCACCGCCGCCGCCACCACTGCGGCCACCGCCGCCACCGCCATAGCCGCCACCGCCGCCACCGTAGCCACCACCGCCGCCGCTGCGTCCGCCGCCGCCGCCGAAGCCGCCCGGTCGCTCTTCACGCGGGCGCGCCTCGTTGACGACGATCGCGCGTCCTTCGAGTGCCTGACCGTTCAAGCCGCTGATGGCCGCCTGCGCTTCGGCGTCCGTTCCCATCTCGACGAAGCCGAAGCCTTTGGAGCGCCCGGTTTCGCGGTCCATCATGACCTTGGCCGACGTGACCGAGCCGTACTGCCCAAATGCCTGTTGCAGTTCCTCATCACGCACGGCGTAGGCGAGATTACCTACGTAGAGTTTGTTGCCCATGGAAGGCGCCTTTCGTTTCCTGAATGAACTTACGACCTATGTGGAGCTTCAACCCGTCCGGAATCATTCAAGTCAAGGCACCGCTACCCTACACACAATTTCATTATCGAGTCATTCCGGCGCCAGGCGCACGTGGGCGGGGACCCGCGCGCGACAGAGTGTTGTTTTCAGACCAATGACGCCGTACCGCGCGCGCCACGAACCTCGGGTTCTCCCCAGTATCATGCCCCCGCACCCCAAGGATTGACCTGAATTCGCCCCGCCCTGGCGCGACCGAAAGTCGCCCGACCTCTACTCCGCTCGAGGCGCTCGGCCAGGTGCTTCAATCGCTAGACGCACTGCGCAACGGGCCGGCGCTCGTGATGTTGCTCGCGACCTTTGCCGCCGCGGGCCTGCTGCTCGCGATGGCCGAGGCGTCACTCGCGCGCGAGGCGCTCGGCTGGGGCCAGATTCAGGCCGGCGCCGCGCTCACGGTCGCGTTCTACGGCAGTAACGCCGCCGGGCTGCTGTTGATGGACGAGGCGCGTGGCCGGCCGCCGCGCGACGCGCTCGACGCATTGCGCGATGCGCTTCTGAGCGCGCACCGGCTGCTCGTGGCGCTCGCCGTGCTGCTCGCCGGCTATGCGCTGCTTGCGGGCGCCATCGTCGGCCTGTTCTGGCTCAGCCGCAGCGCCGTCTCCGGGCCCGTCGTCGGGCCGCTGCTGTTCGGGCTGCTGGTGCCATTCGGCGTCGTTGCGATCGGGCTCATGCTGTTGTCGCTGCTCGTCGTCGTCGTGCCGCTCGCGGCGCCCGCCGTCTGGTCGGGGGCAACAATTCTGGACGTCTTGCGCGCGCTCTTGCGCATGATCCGCCACCGTCTGCTTGTCGTTGCGCTGTTGATGGCCGCGGTGGCCCTCCTTGCGGCCGCGGCGGGTGCGCTCGTGAGCTTTGTCGTCATGGCGGGCGGACGCGCGGTTGCCGAACTCGGCGTCGCCATCGTCGGCGTCGAGGTGCCAGCGCAACAACTGATGGCGGGCCTTTTCGGCTACGGCCTGCGCAGCCTCGGCGCCTCAGGCGCGCCGGTCACCGCGTCGGCGCACGGCGCGGCAGCGCTCGTCGGCGG
>JBDTSN010000043.1:0-9060 GCA_039931145.1 Burkholderiales bacterium
ATGAACATCGGCACCATCGTGAGCGATGCCAGCCTCACGGTGCAGTTCATGGGCGGGGGTCGGATCGGAAGCATCGAGGAAAGTTTCATCGCCCGCATGAAGCCCGGGGACGCCTTCCTGTTCGGTGGCCGGCTTCTCGAGCTGGTGCGCATCCACGACATGACGGCGTGGGTGCGGCGCGCGCGTGGCCAGCGCGCGGCGGTGCCGCGCTGGAACGGCGGCCGGATGCCGCTGTCGAGCACGCTGGCCGATGCGGTGGTGCAGCAGCTCGGGCTGGCCGACCAGGGCCGCTACGAATCGCCCGAGCTGCAATGCCTGCGCCCGCTGCTCGAGATCCAGCGCCGCTGGTCGGCGCTGCCCACGCCCGCCAAGCTGCTGGCCGAGGTGCTGAAGTCGCGCGAGGGCTGGCACCTGTTCCTCTATCCGTTCGCGGGGCGCCCGGTGCATCTGGGCCTGGCGAACCTGATCGCCTGGCGCCTCGCGCAGCAGCAGCCGCTGACCTTCTCGATCGCGGTCAACGACTACGGCTTCGAACTGCTCAGCGCCACCGCGCTCGACTGGTCCGCGCTGCTGCCGCAGCTGCTGCTGTCCGACAACGATGCGCCGGAGCAGCAAGCGATCGCGCACCAGGACGAGCGCACGGCCCTGCTGCACGAGGTGCTGGCCTCGCTCAACGCCACCGAACTCGCGCGCCGGCGATTCCGCGAGATCGCGCGCGTCTCGGGCCTGATCTTCCAAGGCTATCCGGGCGAGAAGCGCAGCAGCAAGCAGCTGCAGGCCTCGTCGTCGTTGTTCTACGACGTGTTCCGCCAATACGATCCGAGCAACCGCCTGGTGCAGCAGGCCGAGGCCGAGCTGCTCGCGCAGGAACTGGAGATTGGTCGCCTCCATGCCAGCCTCGTGCGCATGCGCACGCAGCAGCTGGTACTGCGCAGCCTCGCCAAGCCCACGCCGTTCGCTTTTCCGCTGATGGTCGAGCGCTTCCGCGAGAAGCTCTCGAACGAGAGCGTGGCCGAGCGCATCGCGCGCATGGTGCAGCAGTTCGAGCAAGAAGACGCGCAGGGGCCATGACGCGACCCCCTGCGGCCGCGCCGCGCTTATCGGACACCGCAGCGGTGTCCCACACCTCCTCGGCCTGTCGCATCGAACTGGCAGGCGAAGCCATCTACCTCTTGCCGGAGCGCGCGCTCTGGTGGCCGGCCGCGAACACGCTTTTCGTGGCCGACTTGCACTTGGGCAAGGCGGCCAGCTTCCGCGCTCTGGGGCAGCCGGTGCCCGGCGGCACCACACACCAGAACCTGGCGCGGCTCGACCGCCTGATCGCATGCCACGCGCCGCGCGAGATCGTCTTTCTCGGCGACTTCCTGCACGCGGCGCAGGGCCGCACCGCGACGCTGCTGGCGGCGCTGCAGAGCTGGCGCGAGCGCCATGCGGCCTTGCGCTGCATGCTCGTGCGCGGCAACCACGATCAGCGCGCTGGCGATCCTGAGTTCGCGCTTCGCATCGAGGTCGTCGACGAGCCGAACCTGCGCGGCCCTTTCGCGGCCTGTCATCATCCGCAGGGCCATGCGACTCACTTCGTGCTGGCTGGCCACCTGCATCCGGCCTGCATGCTGCATGGCCGTGGCCGTGACCGGCTGCGCCTGCCCTGCTTCGTGCGCGACGAAGCTCAGCTGATCCTGCCGGCATTCGGTGAGTTCACGGGCGGCTGGCACGTCAAGCCAGCACCGGGCCGGCGCTTTTACGCCGTCGGCGGCGACCGCGTCTGGCCGCTGCCGGTGCGGGTCTGAGGCGTTGCCCTTGCACAATCGCACCGTGCCCCCTTTTCAGAGGCCAATGTCGGAGGTGATCTTGAAGCGAACTTTATATGCGGTATTTGCTGGGCTCATCGTCCTGGGCCTCACAGGGTGCGGCGGCGGAGGCGATAGCCCACCGCCGATCTTTACGGCTCAGATATTTAGCGACTCAGGCCTCGACGGCGATATCGAGCAAACCTCGCCAAATTCGTTTTTGGTCGTCCAGGGCATGTCGCCAACGATCCAGAGCGTTTTTGCCGGCACAGATCCGCTGATGCTCACGGAGTTCAGAGCCTTCTTGCAGTTCCCGCTTTCTGGCCCGGGAGGAGTTCCGGGTAACGCCATCATCCAGTCAGCTTTCCTGAATATTTTTATCAACAGCATCCAACCGTTCAGCGGCACGACTCCGATGCTCATTGAGCTCGTGTCCTTTCAACCGCCGACTTTGCTCCCGACTGATTTCAACCGTACGCTCCAGCCGCCGCTTGCACTCACGAGGGTCGTACCACCGATCTCTCCGGCCGATGTCGGCAACGATGTGGCAATCGACGTAACTGCATTGATGGTGGAAGCGCAGCGGTTGGGGCTCTCCAACTTCCAGCTGCGCATCCTGGAAGATCTACAGGTCGGAACTCCTGTGCTTGTCGAGATCAACGACTCCACGGGAGCGAATCGCAGCGATCTCGCACCTTTACTGACTATCAACTCCCTCTAGCTACCTAGGTAGGTCCCCCGCTGTGCCGGGGTGGCAGTAGAAGTTTGACGTTTCTGGGGCTGCCCATCGTAGAGGCTCCCATCCGTGAGCCGCGTGGCGCTGACGTTTGCTCCTTTCCCGAGAGGAACGTCGTATAGAGCCTCGCGCTGGATGCGTCCCGCGGCAACCCCCTTGGCTGCTTCAAACCAGGCTTAACCGCCGGATGTCGAGGGCGAACGGGCCCGCTTGGCGATCGGCGATCATCAGGCCGATCTGGCGAATACGTGCGGCGTCCAGCGCGGGCGCGCCCGTGACCTCCCGACCGCGAAAGGTGGCATGAAACGCGGCAAGTGGGAGGCGCAACGTCTGCCACGTGACTCCAGCTGATTCGAAGCCGATCTGATAGTTGATGCTGTCAAATCCGTCATTGGTGAGCAGGCTCAGCTTGTACCGATTGCCATCGGCTCGTACTTCGATCAGACAGGCTTCCGCGCCGGGTTTGCCTCTCGCGGCTGGCGCGGAACGCACCGAGGCAAATCCCCCGTTTCGCTCCAGCGAGACTTCGCCTTCGAAGACAGCATGGCCTCCTTGATCGTATCGAAGCCGGCTGCGAGAGATGCCGCCCATCACGCGGTCGTCGATCGGCGCCCATTGCGGGACCGCGCCGGGGTCGCTGAAGTCGAACAGCAGCAGGGACATGGCGAACTGCTTGCATCAGCGCGGCTGGCGCCGCTTGCGTGGCTCACGCGTTGCAGCCGAATTCTTCAACTCCGGTGGCATCAGCGTATTGGCCCAAAAGTCGACGATCTGGTTCATGCCAGACGTTGTCGCATTCGCCACGGCCTTGCGAGTCCCACGCGCGACGGCCGCCGTGGCATGACCCTTTGCACTGCTCATCATCGAGTTGGCAGTGCTGAGCCACATGCTCATGAACGGATTCTTCTTGATCCAAGGATTCTTCATCGTGTTCTCCGTACAAGATTCAAAGCAGATTTCAAACTGGAAGGCTACGAAGCCGGCGTGCAGGTAGCGGCCTATGCGTCGCGATCTTTGGCCGGGCCGGCTCGACCGGGCAGATTCGTGTGGCTCAACGCAATTCGGAGCCGCCGAAAAAATCACCGATCGCGACCGTTGGACGCGGATGGCTTTCGGCTAAATCGTGGTGGGCGCAGATTCGCGTGCGGGTGCTCCGTTTGACCGTAGATATGAGTACTGAGGGTTCTTCGCACAGCGCATCTGGCTCTGCCCACAAAAAGGGCCTATTGACGAACACGGCCGCGAGTGCGGCCGTGTCAGCTTTCACAATGCAGAGCCGCTCAACGTGTCAGCCGAGTCCAACTCGCGCGCGCTGCGGGACTCGCTTGGGCCCACGTCATGCGCGACTTACCTCTAGCGCGGTCCCATTCGCGACCGAGTTCGGGCTCAACGTCGTCGAAGCTGCGCCCAGCATACCTGCCGCGTGCTTCGCCACCGTAGCGATACGCGGGCGAATAGTCGTCAAAGGTCAGCTCTCGACTGTAGTACGGCTCCTTGTCATATTGATCGCGCCAGTAGGCGTCTTCGACGGTCGGGTCATAGTGCTCAGCAACGGCTTTGCCGGCCAAACCGCCGACCACTGCGCCAACCGCGGCACCCACAATGGTGCCGACTGGGCCTGCCGCCGTTCCAACCGCAGCACCTGTGGCCGCGGCAGTGGCCACGCCCGCCGCGACTCCTCCCACAGCTGCGCCGATTCCGACCCCCAAGGGATGCGCGCCAGGTGCATCTGTGATCGGATCGCGGTTGGCTAGGTCATTGTGGTCGGGAGTCTTGAGGTTCATGTCGTGCTCCTTGAGTTGGTTGTGAACATAAATGAAGTCTAGGAAGGAACGGGCAACTTCGATATCGCATAAACGCCCGAGCACGAGCTCAAAGGCAGCCGTCCTGGCGTAGGACCACTCCTACGAACGCTCAACATGTCTTCAAGTCACTGAGTTCGTGAAGCTTGTCAAACTTGTTGACGTTGGTTGACAGAGAGAGGGTCACGACGCCGCTAGCGAGTTCACGGCGCAACGTGATGGTTTGGGCAGAGTTCACGGTGGTCACCTTCGTGGCGCGCGCACTGCGCTACTGACCAGAAGCAGGTGCTCGTAATCGTCACCTCAGGCGCTTTGGCAGCAGACAGCGCCTGCATGGGAGCGTTTCATGACAGCCTCATGCCATGCGCACCAGAGCCCAGCGGACCGCGCCGCCCGCCGCAACGGTAAGCGTTGTGCCCCAGGCGATACCGACGATGGCCAGTCGCCACGGCCAACCTCTCACTTGAAGGCTACATGCGCACTTCACCATGTTCGCCCAAACTCGTCGGCGGCTTGCCGGTAATCGTGGCCTTTGCCATTTTGAATAGCTGCATCGCCTTGTTTTCCTTCACGTCCCAGTACTCGGCGTGGGCAATGGACACTCGCACCAGCGCCAGGTCGGGATCATCGACGCCCTTCGGAAACCAAGCCTCGGTCATTTTCGACCACAACTGCTGCTTTTTCGCCCGGTCGTCGACTACTGCGGCCGTACCCGATACAGACACGTAGGTGTCTTTACCTGGGTCGGCGAAGCTGATGTTCACGACGGGCTCCGCACCGATGTCAACGACGGGTTGGCCACTGCGAGAGGCAAAGAACCACAGGCTCTGATCTTCGTCGACCTTGGAGTTCTGGGTCGTCATCGGCCGGGAATGCAGGTGCCCGTTGCCGTGACGGGTGGTGAACATCGCGAAGCGCATGTCCTTGATGAGGTTCCACAGGTGTTCGCGCGTTTCTTCGAGAGTCTTGTCATCCATGAATTTGTTAACTCGGTTGTGATGGCCGGCTGCTACGCGCAATGGACGCCGCAGCCATCCATCCGCTCAGGTTTCTGGTTCAGTGGTTGCCTTCAGGGTCGAGGCCGCGGATCGGCTTGCTCGTCTCTTCCTTCGGCGGAATCTCGACGATCTTGTCGTCCAGGTTGCGTTCGTCGAAGGTGCCGGGCTGGCCCTCGGCAGCGCGTTTCTCGGATTGTTCCAATGCTTCACGCGGGAGGGGTAGCCGGTCGGGCGGCTGATTAGTCTTGGCGAGTTGGGGTGGCTGCTGCGAAGCGCTCATAACAATCTCCGGTTGAACTTCTATGAGACCATTAGACAGTCGCCGACATGCGTGATGAGTCGGACTTGCGTTGTGTTCGACGTAGGACAACGCCCCGCAGGGGGCCGCTTCTTAAAATCGTGGCTCACCGGCAGTCTTGAGCATCGCGCTCTCCACCGCTGAGTTGACCTGCAATGCGCGCACAAGCGTCCAGCGATTCTGATCCTCCGAGGTAATGACATGAGCATGAAACTGACCGCCACTCAACTCGACGAACTCAAGGCGCTGCTGCTGAAAAGGCGCGATGAGCTTCAGCTGGAGATGCGGCGAAACCGCGAGAATCTCGCGCCGCCCACCAGCGATGAAGGCGGCATGGTGCAGCGCAACGTCGCTCGTGAGGTGGATCAGGCGCTCACCGATATCGATGCGACCGACTTGGCGCGTACCGACCGCGCGCTAAAAGATATGGCGGACGGCGTCTACGGCGAGTGCAAGAAATGCGGCTGCGCCATTCCGTACGAGCGCCTGAAGATCGAGCCACAGACCGAGCACTGCGTGAGCTGCAAAAGCCGCTGGGAGCAGGCATCCGCCCAGGCCAAGGCACAGCGCTGATCATTCCGACGCTAGGCGTTGTCGACCCTGCGCTTAGCGCGTATGCCGTGTAATTGCATGAGCTTTTGCACCTGTTGCTTACCCACGCGGAGGCCGCGCGCCAGCAACTCCTCCCATGAGCGCGGCCATCGATCGTTACTGCACCGGGCAACTGCTCGGCAGTTGGGGCGAGGTCATCGCCAACCTCAATGAACGCACCTACCCCGATCCTCCATTCGGCAAGCTCGCGCTGGTGATCAAGGTTAACCCCCGAAATACTCCAGCACTGCAGCACAGGATGTTCCTGTTCGTGCTGTTCGTCGTCACGCTCGCCTTCGGCTGGGTGCTGCTTCCGTTCTTCGGTGCCGTGTTCTGGGGGGTGGTGCTGGCAATCCTGTTCCAACCGCTGCACCGCTGGCTGCTGCCGAGGGTGATGCGCAGCAGCACGGTGAGTGCGATCGTCACGCTGGTGATCATCCTGTTCGTGGTCATCCTGCCGGTGGTGCTGATTGCCTCGTCGTTGAGCAAGGAAGCGATGTCGATCGTCAAGCAAATCCAGTCCGGCGGCATCAATCTCGAGCGTAGCTTCGCGCAAATTCTCTCGGTGCTGCCGGACTGGCTGAGCCGGCAACTCGACAGCCTCGGCTTGCGCGATATCAGCGAATTGCAGGCCCAGCTCGCCAAGAGCGCGGCCAGCAGCGGCCGCGCCATTGCGACGCAGGTGTTCTCGATCGGCCAGAACACGGTCGAGTTCATCGTCTCTCTGTTCATCGCGCTTTATCTGGCCTTCTTCATGCTGCGCGACGGCCGTGCAATGGCACGCACGATCTACGACGCCATTCCGCTCGACACCGAGATCAAGCACGCCTTCTTCAGCAAGTTTGCAACCGCGATCCGCGCGACGGTCAAGGGCAATCTCGTGGTTGCGCTGGTGCAGGGCTGCCTCGGCGGCATCGCCTTCTGGTTTCTCGGTATCCACGCCGCGATGTTATGGGCCGTGTTCATGGCCTTCCTGTCCCTGCTACCGGCGGTCGGCCCGGCGCTGGTGTGGCTGCCGGTGGCGCTGTATCTGCTCGGCACCGGCGCGGTGTGGCAGGCCGTCGCCCTGATCGCCTGGGGTCTGTTGGTCATTGGCGTGATCGACAACGTGCTGCGCCCGATCCTGGTCGGCAAGGACACCCGGATGCCGGACTACATGGTCCTGATGTCCACGCTCGGCGGCCTGTCGCTGTTCGGCCTGAGCGGCTTCGTGATCGGGCCGGTTATCGCCGCGATGTTCGTCTCGGCGTGGACAAGTTTTGCCACCGTGCGCCAGCACGTGGAGTAGCGGCTCCTGTGCGAAGCGCCGCACTGGTTCGAATCGGGCTTCAGGCCGACTTGGTGGTGTCACTGGCGTTGCGCGTTACGCGATGAGCCTCGGTCGGAGTGATGAACAACGTCGCCTTCGAGCGCCCTTTGCGTGCGTACAGCGCGTGCTCCAGCGGCCGGATGCGAATGCTCCGCGTAGGACAATCTACCCCACGGCAAGTAGGCGAAAGCACCTCATGCAGAGCCCGCGCGAGGCAGAGAGAGGAAGAAGCGCACCATCTCGGCCGAGGCGTCCGGTCCGCGTGCATCAGTGTAAGAACCGCTCTCGCTGCCGCCGGCCCATGCATGACCCGCACCATGCACGGTGCAGGACTCGACTCGGGCCCGCCCGGCTGCGTCGACGTGCACCGTGCGGCTGAAGCTGCGGCCGCCTGAGGACATGCCGCGTTCCATGCTCTCGCGCATTGCTTTATCTGCCTGGGTCGCAGCATGTGCATTCTTGGCCTGCTGCACGATTTCGATGCCATTGGCGTGCCGCACGGTGTGATCTCGGTCGCCGTGGAAGACGATGGTCGGCACAGCCTGCGCGATCTTTTTCCGCGGCCCGGCGTCTGGAATTTGCGCAGCCTTGAGGCTTTCGATCCCGCTGCTGCCCCCTTCATTGCAACCATTGCAGACGGAATATCGTGCGCGCTGCAGTAAGGCAACCCGGAATGTGCACCGACGCCGGCAAACAACTCTGGATAGGTCTCGCCAAGGATCACTGCCATCGCCGCGCCGGCCGAGAGCCCCGCCACATAGATGCGGCGCGTATCGACGCCGTGGCATCCTGCCACGTCACGGACGATCCCGGCAATCAACGAAGGCTCTCCGGACTCCCGCCCTTGGTCTTGTGCCTTGAACCAGCTCCAGCATTTCGACGGATTCGCACTGATTGCCTGCTCGGGATAGACCACCAGAAAGCCGTGCTCGTCCGCCAACCGATTCATCCGTGTGCCGGCAGCGAAGTCGTCCGCTGATTGGGTACAGACATGCAGCATGACGACTAGCGGCGGTGGTGATAAACCGACCCGTGTGGGCACATAGAGCTTGTATGTCCGGACACCGGCACGGTTGGCGCAATCGAAGGCGTCAAAGGTTCCGGCGGACGCTTTCGGCCCATCCTGGAGCGGTCGACGAGCCGTCCCGACGTCTTCGACCTTTGGAACATCGGCGACGCGCGCCACGATATCAACGACGTTCTCGCTGGGAGTCATGCCACGCGTTGGCGTCGGGATACCCCCCGAAGACAGTGCCCGGCGAATAGTCTCGGTCACGCCGCGCATCGGGCCCGCAGTCGCATCAAGCCCTGCGGAGGCCAGCGCGTTGTGAATGATTTCGTTGATTGCCTGCGCGTCGAAGGACGGTGCCCGAATGTTGAATGGCGCTTTCAACGGTCGCCTTCTTGTTAGAGGGTCGAAAAACGGATCAATGGATGCGGCCGGACAAGGCCCGTCGCACGGCAGCACTGGCTTGGAACGCGCCCAGGACGGTCACAGACTCGATGGCCGCGCACGCCAGTTCAGGGGTCACGTCG
>JBDTSN010000044.1:0-9035 GCA_039931145.1 Burkholderiales bacterium
GCGGCGGCTACAACGTCTACCCGGCCGAGATCGAGGGCTTCATCAACGAGATGCCGGGCGTCGCCGAAAGCGCGGTGATCGGCGTGCCGCACCCCGATTTCGGCGAGGCGGTCGTCGCCGTCGTCGTGGCCAAGCCGGGCGCGGCACTCGACGCCGGCGCGTTGACCGCAGCCTTGATATCGAAGATCGCGAACTTCAAGGTGCCCAAGCGCGTGTTCGTCGCCGCCGAGCTGCCGCGCAACGCGATGGGCAAGGTGCAGAAGAAGCTGCTGCGCGAGCAGCATGCGGCGCTGTTCGATGCCTGAAGCCGCGGCGACCACGGCGCCGAACGAGAAGTGCGCCCGCTGCGGCGCCGCTTTTCACTGCGGGGCGCACGAAGCGCACTGCGGCTGCGCACAGGTCGCGCTCGACGCCCCGACGCTGGCGCGGCTGCACGCGCAGTTCGGCGCCGGCTGCCTGTGCCTGGCCTGTCTGCGTGAGGTTCATGCAAGCCCTCTCCGAGATGTCCGACGTACCTGAACCGGCGGACGCAACGGCGGATGACGCTGCGCCCGTGCCTGCCGTGCGCGGCTGGGTCGCGGCCGCAAGGCGCATCGTCGTGCTGACCGGCGCCGGCATCTCGACCGACTCCGGCATCCCCGACTTTCGCGGCCCGCAGGGCGTGTGGACGCGCAACCCCGCGGCCGAGGCGCAATCGACCCTGCAGCACTACCTGGCCGACCCGGCCGTGCGCCGCGCGGCCTGGCAGGCGCGCCTCGCGCACCCGGCGTGGACGGCACAGCCCAACGCCGGCCACCGCGCGCTGCTCGCGCTGGAGGGGCGCGGCGCGCTGCACGCCCTGATCACGCAGAACATCGACGAGTTGCACCAGCGCGCCGGCCACGCCGCCGAGGTCATCGAAGTCCACGGCAGCGTGCGCCGCGTGATGTGCTGGGCCTGCGGCCGGCGCGCGCCAATGGAAGAGGCGCTCGAGCGCGTGCGCGCCGGCGAGGCCGACCCGGCCTGCACGGCGTGCGGTGGCATCCTCAAGAGCGACACGATCTCCTTTGGCCAGCCGCTGGTGCCCGAGGTGATCGAGCGGGCGATGCAGCGCGCGGCAGAAGCCGACCTGCTGCTCGCCATCGGCTCGACGCTGCGCGTCTATCCGGTCGCAGGCGTCGTGCCGTGCGCGAAGGACGCCGGTGCCCGCGTGGTCATCGTGAACGACCAGCCGACGCCGTTCGACGACATCGCCGACGCGGTGCTGCGCGGCCCGATCGGCGAACTGTTGCCAGCACTCTGCCGCACCTGACCTCGCGCGCCGATCCGGCGAGCGGCGAACTGCCGCGCCCCAAGTGCAGACCGGATCGATGGTTGGCGGGGAGTGCGCAATCGACCCTGAGCTGCGATCTGCGCACGCGGATCCGGCGCCTCGAAGCTGCCGCTCGAACAGAGGTGCTGAGTTGGTCGGCTGAAAGCCGGCTGCTTCAACCTTGGAGATGGACAAATATCTTTTAACGGACTATATTCAGTCCGATCCTGCCAACGCCCTCCATTCGTCCGCCATGCGCTACTCCACCCAGGTCAAGTCCATCAGCTACCTCAAGGCCAACGCCGCCGAGATGCTGCAAACACTGGCTGAGCAGCGCGAACCGGTGCTCATCACCCAGAACGGCGAAGCCAAGGCCGTGCTGCAAGACGTCGGCTCCTACGAGGAGATGCAGGAAACGCTCGCGCTGCTGAAATGTCTGGCGATGGGCGACCGCGAAGTCGATGAGGGCCAAGTTCAGTCCGTCGACGAGGTTGTCGCCGACCTGCGTGCCGACTTGCGCGACGAGTTCAAGCGCTGACCTTGACGGCCCCTCCAACCTACCGGGTGGTGGTCACCCACCGAGCGAAGCAGGATCTGCGCGCCATCGTCCGCTGGATGGCAGAGCACGACGCTGCGGGCGCGGGCGAGCATGTGCTCGACGAGGTGCTCAAGACCTGCGAGAAGCTCGCAATGCAGCCAGAGCGCGGCGCCTACCCAGCGGAACTGCTCGTCCTGGGCATCCGGCGCTACCGGCAGGTGTTCTTCAAACCCTACCGTGTGGTCTACCGTGTGGACGGCGACCAAGTGGCGGTGCTACTGATTGCGGATGGACGACGCGACCTGAAAACCCTGCTCGAGCGCCGATTGCTGAGCATGTAATTCACCGGCCGAGCATCGTCCCGTCTAATGCGCGACTCCTCGCCGACCATCCGGCATGACCTTAGTCAATCGAGGCGGCGGCCGACAAGACTTCGCCTGCGGCGGCTCAGCGGCAAAGTGCCTTTAGCCGATGGCTCGCGTAGGTGCAGCAGTGCACGGCTGCGCGCAGGCCGAGACGCTGGTCGGCGTGCCTCCGCCATTCGGATGCGACCTGCCGGCGCGCGAATTCGCTCCGAGACCGGCACCCGACCACCGAAGTGCCGCAGCCGCCGGCACTCTCGGGCGATCAGGCGCTTTTACGGGATGATCAGGCGGCCGGCGTGGCGCGGCGCCTGAGCGAAGCCCCGACGACAAGTGCCGCGATGCCGACCAGCAGGAGCCCGCTTGTCGCGGGCTCAGGAACCGCCGGCGTGCTGTCATACGTCAGAGTGATTTCACCGAGCGCGTACGTCAAGGGCTCGCCCGAGACCATGGTGGCAAACGTGCTGAGGGTGTTCACACCCGAGGTCACTAAGCTGGACACGTCGATGTCGATCGCCGCAGGATCGCTGTAGTAGGCCCCTGTCGACGCGAAGCCAGCGAGGTCGATCCCGTTGAAGGTCATCATGATCGACAGAATTGTTCCCGCCCTGCCGTTCCAACCCCCGTAACGAACGTGGAGGGACGCGGAACTGTAAAGACGAGCGACAGTCCGCGGCCGGCCATGCAAGGCATGGCTTGTGCGCACGGGTACGGATGCACGGCTCGCTGAAATGACCGGCGAGTAGCTGCCATGGCGAATCAAGTAGGACGTCTCCTACTGGCCGCATGCAGTCGTCCCGACCGAACTCCGCCGCTCAGTACTTCAACCGTGCAAAGTACGTCTGCTGCGCCGCCTCGCGCGCCTGCGCGAGGGTGTGAATGCCGCGCTCGGCGAGCAGCGGGATCATCTTCAGGAACACCTCGGCCGTCACCATCGCGTCGCCAAGCGCGGTGTGGCGGCCGATCACGGTGACGTCGAAGCGCGCGGCGATCTCCTCCAGCCGGTGCGATTCCTGGTTCGGGTGCACCACCGCGGACAGCAGCAAGGTGTCGAGCACCGGCTGGTCGAAGACGACGCCGGTGGCCTCCTCCTTGAGCTGCAGGAAGCGCATGTCGAAGGCCGCGTTGTGCGCGACGAGCACGGTGTCTTGCGCAAAGGCGTGGAAGGCGGGCAGCACGGTGGCTATCGTCGGTTGGCCGACGATCATGTCGGGCGTGATGCCGTGGATCGGGATGCCCGCGGCGGGGATCGATCGCTGCGGATCGACGAGCTGCTCGAACGACTCCTCGCGCCGCAGCTTGCCGGCAACGATGCGTGTCGCGCCGACCTGGATGATCTCGTCACCCTGCGACGGCGAAAGACCGGTCGTCTCGGTATCGAACACCGTGTAGCTCAGTTCGGTGAGGCGGCGTTCGCCAAGCTCGTCGGACTGCGGCGAGGCCTTGAAGAGATCGAAGTCGTAATACTCGGGGCGGCTCTCGCCGTGCAGGAACTGCGCCGCGGCGAGCTGCTCGTGTTCGCTCGCCAGCGGCAGCAGGAAACGGAAGAACGCCTCGTGACGCACGCGCTCGCGCTCGAACCAGAACGCGCCGCCGTGGCGCTCGACGACATCGCGCACCGTGAGCGCGCTCGTCTCGAGCCCGACCTTGATCGTGTCGGTCTCCCAGTTCGTCACCGTCTCGGTGCTCATCGCCTGCCCAGCCCAGACGAGGTCCAGCTGCGCGCGCGCGCCGGCCGTCGCGAGCCGCAGGCGCAGCGCCTTCACGCCGTACTCCTCGGCCAGCCGGCCAGCCAGGTAGGCGATCGCGAGCAGCAGCGAATAGCTGTCGACCTTGAGCCAGAGCGCGGCGTCAACCTCGGTTGCGCTTGCGCGGCAGGCGAAGCGTGATTCGATACGGCGCACCGCGGCGGCGGCGAAGTCGGCGCCGAGCATGTCCTCCAGCGGCCAGCGCGTCTTTTGCGCCTGCACGGTGTGGCTCGCGAGCTGCTGGATGCGCTCGCTCATCGCGTGCACTTCGTCGCGGATGACGGCGTGAAAGCGCTCGCGCGTCGTGGCGTCGACGTCGTCGTAGTCGAGCATCTCGACTGCCGCCTGCAGATTGCCGAGCGAGGCACGGCTGCCTTCGGTCAGGCCGTGCAGCAGCTGGTCGCGTGCCGACTCATCGGCAAAGTCGCGCGTGATGTTGTCGAGCATCAGCACGAAGCCGCTGAGGGCGATGCCGGCATTGGCGTTCGGCACGACGGCCCTCACCCCACCCTCTCCCAGAGGGAGCGGGAGTTCAGGCGGCGCACCTCCCTCGCCCCCTTGGGGAGAGGGCCGGGGAGAGGGGCCGGCCGCACCAACCTCAACCTGGGGTCCGCCGGCCCTCCCTTGCAGGGCGCGCTCCGGCAAGCATGCCGGAGCCGCTGCGCGGGCTCGCCGCACGCGGCTCGAAAGCCCCTTCTCGCCCCCCAACTCTCCCAGGGGGAGTGGGAGTTCCTGAACGGCGCGCACCGGCGCCATTTGCACCCGCAGCAACTGCCCGCCGCGTGTGGTGGTGACGAACTGGGCCGACGGATTCGCCGCGCCGCGTTGCAGCCGCTGCTGCACGCTCTCGAGCGCGTGGGCGACGAGCGCGCGGTCGAGTACGCCGTAGATCGAGCGGCCGATTCCGATCAGCTCCGCGCCATCAGCAAGCGTCGGTTGCGCGGAGAGGGCGCGAAACTGCAACCGCGCACGGTTGTTGTAGAGCAGCACACGGCCGTCGAGGTTGCAGACGACGACGCTTTGCGTCAGCTCCGACATCAGCGCCGCAAGGCGGCTGCGCTCCTGCTCGATGTCGCGGCTCGCCGCGGCGACCTTGCGGTCGATGTCGGCGCGCAGTTCGTTGCGTTGGTGCGCGAGCGCGTTGACGGCCGCCGCGAGCGCGCGGTTCTCGGTGCTCCCCTCGGCTGCGATCTCGCGCCCGACGTCAGCTGCAAGCAGCGTCTGCGCATGCTCGACGAGGCGCGACGGCGCGACGACCCAACGCCGATACGCAGTGCGCGCAGCCGCGCCGAGCAGCGCCGACAACACGAGCCAGGCGAGCAGCATGATCGCGCCACGCGCTGCGAGCATCGCACCGAACGCGGCGCGCTCTGGCGCATCCAGCGTCGCGGAAAACATGAAGCCTGCCGCCGCCATCAGCAACCCAAGCAGCACCGCGGGAACGAGCGCGACGATCCACTCGCGCGCCTCCCCTCTCATCGCGCCGCGCCCGTCATTGCGCCTCGCCCTTCATCGCGCCACATCCCTCTTTGCAGCGCGCCCCTCATCGCCGGTCACCCTTCATTGCGCCGTCCCGTCCAGCAACTCGCGCACACGCTGCGCAAGCTCGCGGGTCGAGAACGGCTTGGTGATGTAGGCGGTCGCACCGATCGCCAGGCCCTTGGCTATGTCGGTGTCGCGGCCCTTGGCGGTGAGCAGCACGATCTTGGTCGCCGCGAGCGCGTCGTCGGCGCGCACCAGGTCGCACACTTCGAAGCCCGTTTTGCCGGGCATCATCACATCGAGCAGGACGAGTGCGGGGCGCTCGCGCCGGATCGCCGCGAGCGCTTCATCGCCGTCGCGCGCGAGCAAGACTTCGTAGCCCTCGCGCTTCATGAGGTACTCGAGCGAAATCAGGATGTTGGGCTCGTCATCGGCGATCAGTATCTTGTGCATCTACGCTCACCTCCTTTTCGTCTCGCGTCGCGTTCCAGGGCAGTTGGAAGCAAAAGCACGCACCCTGCCCCGGCTCCTGGCGCAGCCACATGCTGCCGCCGAAGTGCTCGATGATGCGCCGGCTGATCGGCAGCCCGAGGCCCGTGCCCTGGGTGCGGCTCGTCTCGTCCGTGCCCTGGCGGAACTTCTCGAACACGTCGCGCTGCAGATCGGGCGGGACACCCGGTCCGTTGTCTTGTACTTCGACCGTCGCGCCGGCGTCGGTCGCAAGGAGTCGCACCTCGACGCGCCCGCCAACGCTTGGCAGGAATTTGGCCGCGTTCGTGAGCAGGTTGAGCATCACCTGCGTCAGCCGATCCGGGTCGGCGCGCAGCGCCTGCAGTGGTGGTGACCGTGGTGACAGCAATGGTGACGCCAATGTGGGCGGCAGTTGCAGCGTGACCTCAGCGCCGCGTTCACGGAACATCTCGCGCGTCGTTTGCACCACCTGCGTCAACAGCGCACTCAGATCGATGTCGGTGCTGTGCCACTCAGCCTGGCCGGCCTCGATCTTCGCCATGTCGAGCACCTGGTTGACGAGCCTTGTCAAGCGCTCGGTCTCGGCGACGACGATCGCGAGGAATTGCTGACGCTGCGCCGCTTCCATTTCCGCATCGTCTTGCATCAGTTCGGCAAGCGCACGGATCGATGTCAATGGTGTGCGCAATTCATGCGACACCGACGACATGAAGTCGTCCTTCAAACGGTCGAGGCTCTTCAATTGCTCGTTCGCTGCGCGCAACTCGGCACTCGCACGTTCGAGCGAGAGCGACTTCTCTTCGAGCGCGTGCGAATAGGCGCGTAGCTGCGAGGCTTCGTCGACGATGCGCATCACGTCGTCGAGCGCAAGCGTTTCCTCTTCGACGACCGAAGCGACAACGGCGCGCGCCGAGACGCTACCGATCGCACCCGCGAGCTGCGTCTCGGCGAACTGCACGAGCTGCGCGTCGGGCGGGATCTGGTCGATGCCGGCGACGCCAGCGCGCTGCGCGTAGTCGGCAAACAGGCGCTGCGCCGCGTCGCGGCCGAGGAAGCCGCCGACGGTCGCGAGCAGATCGGCGACCTTGGCGCGGCCGCGCCAGAACACCGGATCGTGGCCCGCGGTCG
Organism: Burkholderiales bacterium; assembly: GCA_039931145.1. Classification (GTDB taxonomy): domain Bacteria; phylum Pseudomonadota; class Gammaproteobacteria; order Burkholderiales; family Burkholderiaceae_C; genus CAIKUF01. The sequence goes on from JBDTSN010000044.1 coordinate 7,021, forward strand.
CGGTGCGCTCGAAGACGTCGACGAACAACAACGCCTGGCTCGTCTCGCGCGCCGACGGCGCGCGCCAGAGCGAGACGCCGACGAGCAGCCCGACGTTGGCGAGCAGGCTCCAGAACAACGAATGCGTCAGCGCGTCGAGCCCCGTCAATCCGAGCCACTGCTCGGGCTTGAGCAGGCCGATGCCGAGCGGCCCGTGGTGCAGGAAGCTGTCCGCCAGCCAGCCCGACTTGGCAATCGACGGCAGCATCAGCGTATAGGCCCAGAACGCGAAGCCGGCCGAGAGGCCGGCGATCGCGCCGGCGCGCGTGCCGCCTTTCCAGTACATGCCGGCGAGCAGCGCCGGGGCGAACTGCGCCACCGCGGCAAAGCTGATGAGCCCGATGCTGACGAGCGCATAGGCCTCACCCGCGAGGCGGAAGTACAGGTAGCCGAGCATCAGCAAGGCGACGATCACGCCGCGCCGTATCGGCCGCAACACGCCTGAGAGGTCGCGCTGCGCGGCAGCGCCGAAGCGCCGGGTGCGCAGCAGCCACGGCATGACGAGATCGTTACAGACCATGGTCGAGATTGCGATCGCCTCGACGATCACCATCCCGGTCGCCGCCGACAGCCCGCCGACGAAGGCCACCAGCGCCAGCGCCGGCGTGCCTTGCGCGAGTGGCAGCGAGAGGATGAAGGTTTCCGGGTTCATGCGGCCATGCCCGAAGTAGAGCAGCCCACCGAGCGCGATCGGCAGCACGAACAAGTTGATCGCGAGCATGTAGAGCGGGAAGACCCAGACCGCGCGTTTCAGATGCCGCTCGTCGACGTTCTCCACCACCAGCATCTGGAATTGGCGCGGCAGGAAGATGACCGAGAACATCGCAAGCAACATCAACGCGAACCACTGCCCGCCCGCGAAGCCGGAGTCTGTCTCAAGCCGCAGCACACGCGCCGCCTCGGGCAACGCGCGGGCGCGCTCGAAGATGTCGGCCGGCCCGTCGAACATGCCCCAGGTGACGAACACGCCGACGGCGAGAAAGGCCACCAGCTTGACGACCGACTCGAACGCGATCGCGGCGACCATGCCCTCGTGGCGTTCGGTTGTGTCGAGGTGGCGCGTGCCGAAGGCAACCGTGAACCCGGCGAGCACGAGCGCGATGTAGAAGGTGCTGTCGCTCCACCACGCGCCGGCCGCCGCGTGCGGCGCGCCGATCGGCGTCGTCATCACTTCGAAGCCGATCGCGATCGCCTTCAACTGCAAGGCGACGTACGGCAGGATGCCGATCACCGCGATCAGCGTCACGAGCCCGGCGAGCAACCGGCTCTTGCCGTAGCGGCTGGCGATGAAGTCGGCGATCGACGTGATGCGATAGGTGCGTGAGATGCGGATCATCTTGCGCACGACCATCCACGCGAGCACCATCGCGAGCGTCGGCCCGAGGTAGATCGGCAGGAACCACAGGCCGAGCGTCGCGGCGCGGCCAATGCTGCCGAAGTAGGTCCAGGCGGTGCAATAGACGCCCATCGACAGCGCATAGACCCAGGCGTTGCCGATCACTGACCGGCCCGCGAGCGCGCGCCGGTCGGCAAACTCCGCAATGCCGAACAACAGCAGCAGGTAGGCGAATGCGGCGACTATGACGAGTGGAGCGGCGAGCATGGCTAGTGAGCGTTGACGCAGCGTCGACCCATGTCAACACGGGCGGCTGGCAGCGCACCAGGCAAGGCGCGCAAGGAGCCGACTACGCGTCGCTTCGCACGCTTCAGCGCGAACCGTATGTGGCGCCCGGCGCAGCACACCGTGCGCATCACTCGATGTCGTCTGCACGCTCGACGGCCCAGGCGACAAGGCCGATCAGCACCGCCCAGCCGGCGAACATTGCAGCCGGAAGCAACGGAATGCCGAACACGCTCGCGTCGACGTCCCACAGTCCGAGCAGCGGGAAGGTGAACGCCAGCCAGCCGAAAGCGAACAAACCCAGCAGGCGCTGCGCGGCGAGGCCTTGAAACATGGCGCGGTCTCCTTGCAGTGG
>JBDTSN010000045.1:0-8927 GCA_039931145.1 Burkholderiales bacterium
AGCGCTCGTTCGCGGTCGCCAAGGAAGTGCGCACCTCGACCGAGATCGGCGCCCATTCGATCAGCATGGCGGCCGCCGCGGTGCGCCTCGCGGCGCAGCTATTCGAGGATCTGCGCGAGGTGAAGGTGCTGTTCGTCGGCGCCGGCGAGATGATCGAGCTCGTCGCGACGCACTTCGCCGCGCGCACGCCGAAGGCGATGGTGGTCGCGAACCGTACGCTGGAACGCGGCGAGCGCATCGGCGGGCGGCTCGGCGCCGAGGCGATGCGGCTCGCCGACCTGCCGCAGCGGTTGGCGGAGTTCGACATCGTCGTTTCGTGCACCGCGAGTTCGCTGCCGCTGATCGGCCTCGGCGCGGTCGAGAGCGCGCTGAAAGCCCGCAGGCACCGCCCGATGTTCATGGTCGATCTGGCCGTGCCGCGCGACATCGAGCCCGAGGTGGCGCAACTCGGCGACGTCTACCTCTACACGGTCGACGACCTGTCGGTGCTCACCCAGACCGCCGGCGAGAAGCGCCAGGCCGCGGTGCGGCAGGCCGAGGCGATCATCGAGACGGGCGTGCAAAGCTTCGTCCACTGGCTCGATCAGCGCGGCAGCGTACCGTTGATCCAGGCACTCAATGCGCAGGCGAACGACTGGCGCGCGCACGAGGTCGCGCGTGCGAGAAGGCTGCTTGCGCGCGGCGAGAATGTGGATGCGGTGCTCGACGCGCTGTCGCGTGGGTTGACGCAGAAGATGTTGCACGGCGCGATGGCCGAATTGCACGCTTCTGCCGGCGATCAGCGGGCGCAACTCGCGCAGACCGTGTCGCGCCTTTTCCTGCGCACGACAACGCGCAACCCGGCCGACGACGAGCGTTAGCGGCGATCCCTGCCGCCGCCGCCGCGGCGCGCCCCGTACGCGCCGCACTTTCGATCGTCACGCCTCTACATTTTTTGCGCTCCGATGAAAGAGTCCCTCCGCCAGCAATTCCAGCGCCTCGCGCTGCGCCTTGCCGAACTCGACGCAATGCTCGCCGACCCCGGCGTCGCATCCGACATGAACCGCTACCGTGCGCTGAGCCGCGAGCACTCGCAAGTCCACGATGTGGTCGCGATGTTTCGCCGCTACGAGCAGCGCGAGGGCGACCTGGCCGCGGCGCGCGATCTGCTCGAAGACGCCGAGATGGCGGCGATGGCCGACGAGGAGGTCGCCGACGCCGAAGCCGATCTCGCGCAACTGCACGCCGAGTTGCAGACGACACTGCTGCCGCACGACCCGGACGACGATCGCAACGCCTTCCTCGAGGTGCGCGCCGGCACCGGCGGCGACGAATCGACCCTCTTCGCTGCCGACTTGGTGCGCATGTACCTGCGCTTTGCCGAGCATCGCGGCTGGCGCACCGAAGTGATGTCGGAGAGCCTCTCCGAACTCGGCGGCTACCGCGAATGCGTGCTGCGCTTCGAGGGCAGCGCGGTCTATGGTCAGATGAAGTTCGAGTCCGGCGGACACCGCGTGCAGCGCGTACCAACGACCGAGACGCAGGGTCGCATCCACACCAGCGCGTGCACTGTGGCCGTGATGCCCGAACCCGACGAAGCGGACGAGATCAAGCTCAATCCGGCCGAGCTGCGCATCGACACCTACCGCGCGAGCGGCGCCGGCGGCCAGCACGTGAACAAGACGGACAGCGCGATCCGCATCACGCACCTGCCGACCGGCCTCGTCGCCGAATGCCAGGACGATCGCTCGCAGCACCGCAACAAGGCGAAGGCGATGGCGGTGCTCGCCGCGCGGCTGAATGAGAAGGACCGCAGCGAGCGCGCGGCGAAGGAGGCGGCGACGCGCAAGGGGCTGATCGGCAGCGGCGACCGCAGCGACCGCATCCGCACCTACAACTTTCCGCAGGGGCGGCTCACCGACCACCGCATCAACCTGACGCTCTACAAGCTGCAATCAGTGCTCGACGGCGACCTCGACGAAGTGATCACCGCGCTGCAGGCAGCACGCGCAGCGCAGCAGCTCGCGGCGCTGGAAGCTGGAGCGTGAAACATGCGTCGGCGTCGGCGCCCGGCGCGAGGCGGCCGTGACGATGCCTACCGCCGCGCAGGCGATGCGTGAGGCCGGAGCGCTCGGCATCGATCGGCTCGACGCGCAGCTGCTGCTCGCTGCGGCGCTCAGTCGCCCACGCAGCTGGCTGCTCGCGCACGACGACGCCATGCTGACGCCGCTGCAGCAGCAGCGCTTCGCGACGCATTGCGAGCGGCGGGCTCGAGGCGAACCCGTCGCCTACCTGCTCGGCGAGAAGGCCTTTCACGGCCTGACGCTGTATGTGGACACTAGCGTGCTCGTACCGCGTCCCGATACCGAAACGCTCGTCGACTGGGCGCTCGATCTGCTGCACGCCGGGCCGCCACGCCCCGCAGTGCTAGACCTCGGCACCGGCAGCGGCGCCATCGCGCTTGCGGTCGCGCACGCCCACCCGGCGGCGCAGGTCTGTGCGACCGATATCAGTGCTGCCGCGCTCGCAATCGCACGCGCGAACGGCGAGCGACTCGGCCTGGCCGTCGAATGGCTGCCTGGCGACTGGTGGGCGCCCCTTGCCGGGCAGCGCTTCGATCTCGTGCTCGCCAACCCGCCCTACGTCGCGGCGGATGATCCACACCTCGAAGCCCTCGCCCACGAGCCGCGCGGCGCACTGACGCCGGGCGGCGACGGCCTGTCTGCATTGCGAGCGATCAGCGCGCAGGCAGGCGCCCACTTGTGTGCTGGCGGATGGCTGCTACTCGAGCATGGGTACGAGCAGGCGACGGCGGTGCAGGCGATGCTGCGCGATGCGGGCTTCGGCGCAATCGAGACCCGCAAGGACCTCGCGGGGCAATTGCGCTGCACCGGCGGGCGCTGGAACGCCGCGGCGTAAGACCGATGCAAAGATCGTGACAAGGCGGGTGTGGCAAAACCCCGAAAGCAGCAACTGCATGCACACAAGCCTGCTTTTCGGAACGCCGCCGCGGCGCCAAGGTCATAGCATGTGCTGAAGGTTCATTGCGGGCCTGGGAACTTCACGACGCGAAGGCGTCGCAATTGCCGGAGGTCATCATGCGCAGCACAGTCTGGTTTCTGGTGGGTGCACTCGGTCTCGCAACCGGGGCAACGGCACAGCCGGTGGACGGCAGCGGCCTGTCGCTGCCGCAGTTCCAGGGCCGCATCCGGCTCGGCATGAGCGTGACGGCCGGCCCACTCGACGCCGCCGTCGGCGCCGAGTCGTCGCGGCTCAGCGCGGCAAGCGTATTCGGCGACTACTATTTCGCGCGCTCTGCGCCGCAGGCGGGCGAGGCATCGGGCTTTCGCGCCACGAGCGGCGTGTTCTTGGGTTCGCGCCTCGGTTCGTGGGGCGGGCCGGAGCTTTCGGCGCCGGGCGGCAGTGCCTTCGCGATCGAAACGCACCGATTCAGCCTGTTAAGTGCCTCCGCGCTGCAGTCGCCAGATGTTGCCGACAGCGGTGCGGTGCCCTACGTCGGCCTGGGTTACAGCGGCTCGTCGGCGAAGGGCGGATGGGGCTTCAGCGCCGACCTGGGGCTGATGGCGCTCAATCCGGGCAGCGTCGTTCGCTTCGGGCGCAACCTGGGCGCGGGTCAGAGCCTGGACGAGACGCTGCGCGATATGCGCCTGTCGCCCATGCTGCAGCTCGGCGTGTCGTATTCGTTCTGACGCTGGTTGGCGATCGGCCTTCGCCGGCAAGGGCTTGCGCGACACGGAGGTCAGCAACCCGCGATTGCCGTATAAACTATCGCGCGACAACCATTTGCCCCACCTCGTTCGGGGCCCCGACCATGAACACAGAATCCATGACCGACGCGCACAAGCGAATCGACGAGATCGTCAAGTCCCACCCCGTCGTCCTCTTCATGAAGGGTACGGCGCAGTTTCCGCAGTGCGGCTTCTCGGGCCGCTCGGTGCAGATCCTGCAAGCGTGCAACGTGAAAGACTTTTTCACCGTCAACGTTCTCGAGGACGAGGAAGTTCGCCAGGGCATCAAGGAATACGCCAACTGGCCGACGATTCCGCAGCTCTACGTGAAGGGCGAATTCGTCGGCGGCTCGGACATCCTGATGGAGATGTACCAGGCTGGAGAGTTGCAGACGCTGCTGAGCGCTTGAGCCCTGGCTGAGCGGGCGCGCACGCCCGCCCGTCCTCTGATCGCGCACGCCGGCTGCGACCGGCTGTCGCCTACCGCGTCGACTTTCAGCCCAGACGCTTGTCGTCGAACTCCCAGCGCTTGCGCGCGGCGAAGACAGCGTCCGGATAGACATTGCGGCCGCGGCTGCCGTTATAGCGGCCGAGCGCCATGTACATGTCACCGCGCTCTACGTTGAGATAGTGGCGCAGGATGACGCAGCCGAAGCGCAGATTCGTCTGCATGTGAAACAGGCGGCTCGGGTCACCGTCGCCGATCAGGCGCGCCCAGAACGGCATGACCTGCATGTAACCGCGTGCACCGGCACTCGAGACGACGAACTTGCGAAAGCCGCTTTCAACCTGCACCAGCCCGAGCACGAGCGACGGCTCGAGCCCGGCGCGCTTGCTTTCGTACCACAGGCTCTCGAGGAACTCGACGCGCGTTTGATGCTCGGCGTTGTGCCGCTTGAGCCGTTCGCTCGCGGTGCCGAGCCATTCGAGATAGACGAGCCGCTCTTCGATCGTGTCGAACGCCGGCCGGGGCGGCGCATCGTTGGCGATGGCCCTCGACAACGCAGAGCGCACTGAGTCGGCAAGCGGCTCCTCGATCTGGGTGCCCGCATGCGCAGGCCGGGGCACGAACGGCAGCAGGCCGAGTGCGAGCAGGCCGCGCCGAGCGATCATGCCGCGAGCCTGGCTTTCAGAAAGCCGGCCAGATCGGCGACCGGAACGCGCGTTGCGGCAGCGTCACGCCGACCCTGGTATTCGAGTTGCCCTTCCTTCAGGCCACGATCGGAAATGACGGCGCGATGTGGGATGCCGATCAGCTCCCAGTCGGCGAACATAGCGCCCGGGCGCTCGCCGCGATCGTCGAGCATGACGTCGATGCCCGCCGCCGCGAGCTCGTCGTGCAATCTGTCGGCAGCCGCTTTCACCTCGGCCGAGCGGTCGTAGCCGATCGGACAGACGACAACGGTGAACGGCGCCATCGAGTCGGGCCAGACGATGCCGCGCTCGTCATGGTTCTGCTCGATCGCGGCGCCGAGCAGGCGCGTGATGCCGATGCCGTAGCAGCCCATTTCCATCAGTTGCGGTTTGCCGTTTTCGTCGAGGTAGGTGGCGTTCATCGCCTTCGAATACTTGGTGCCGAGATAGAACACATGGCCGACCTCGATGCCGCGCTGGATCGCGAGCTGCCCCTTGCCGTCGGGCGAACGATCGCCGGCAACGACATTGCGGATGTCGGCCACCAGGTCGGGTTCTGAAACGTCACGCCCCCAGTTGACGCCTGTCAGGTGAGCATCGACCTCGTTCGCGCCGCAAACGAAATCGCTCATTGCGGCGACCGTGCGGTCAGCGATGACCTTGATCGGCTTTTTCGTGCCTATGAGTCCGAGGTAGCCCGGCTTGCAGCCGAAGTGGTCCTCGATCTCGGCGGCGGTCGCAAAGCGAAAGCCGTTCTTCAGTCCAGGCAATTTGCCTGCCTTGACTTCGTTGAGCGAATGGTCGCCGCGAACGAGCAGCAGCCAGATCGTGGCGCCGGTGACGTCGCCCGCTGCGTTCACGCTGTCGGTCGCGAGCACGAGCGACTTCACGGTCGCGGAAAGCGGGATGCCGAGCAACGTGGCAACGCCCTCGCACGTGCTCTTGCCCGGTGTCGGCGTGACTTGCATCGCCTGCGTCGGCGCAGCACGCGGCGCCGCGGGAGCGACTGCCTCGGCGAGTTCCATGTTCGCAGCGTAGTCGGAATCCGGGCAATAGACGATCGCGTCTTCGCCGGTGTCGGCGATGACCTGGAACTCTTGCGACAGATCGCCGCCGATCGCACCAGAGTCGGCTCCCACCGCGCGGTAGCGCAGGCCGAAGCGGTCGAAGATCGCACAGTAGGCTCGCGACATCACTTCGTAGCTCTTCGCCGCACTCGCCGCGTCGCGGTCGAACGAATACGCGTCCTTCATCGTGAACTCGCGGCCGCGCATCAAGCCGAAGCGCGGCCGGCGTTCGTCGCGAAACTTGGTCTGGATGTGATAGAAATTCTTCGGCAACTGCCGGTAGCTGCGCAACTCCTGGCGCGCGATGTCGGTGACGACTTCCTCGCTCGTCGGCTGGATGATGAAGTCGCGATCGTGGCGGTCTTTCAGGCGCAGCAGTTCGGGGCCGTACTTCTGGAAGCGGCCACTCTCCTGCCACAACTCGGCGGGCTGCACGACCGGCATCAAGAGCTCGATCGCGCCGGCGCGGTTCATCTCCTCGCGAACGATCGCCTCGACCCTGCGGATCACGCGCAGCGCGATCGGCATGTAGCTGTAAATGCCGGCGCCGAGGCGCTTGATGAAGCCGGCGCGCATCATCAACTGATGACTCTTCACTTCCGCGTCGGCAGGCGCTTCCTTGAGGGTGGAGATGAAAAAGTTGGAGGCTCTCATCGGCGCGTGGCGGCTCGACCGGTTGGTTGAAGAGGGGCGCAACGATCGGCGCGGCTGGCGGCTTGCGGCTCAGGCGAAGGCCCTGCGGGAAAGTGCAGGGTTGCAAGCCTCGTTACCGATGCAATAATCAATGTAACGAAGAATTTGGGGTTGATTATGCTCGACCGTGAAGGGTTTCGACCCAACGTCGGCATCGTCCTGCTGAACCATCGGAACCAGGTGTTCTGGGGCAAGCGGCTGCGCACCCACTCGTGGCAATTTCCACAGGGTGGTATCAAGCACGGCGAATCGCCCGAGCAGGCGATGTACCGCGAACTGCACGAAGAGGTGGGGCTACACCAGCACCACGTCCACATCGTTGCGCGCACGCGCGACTGGCTGCGCTACGAAGTGCCCGACCACTTTATCCGGCGCGACGCGCGTGGCCACTACCGCGGGCAAAAGCAGATCTGGTTCTTGCTCCAGCTCACCGGGCGCGATAGCGACCTGAACCTGCGCGCGACCGACCACCCCGAGTTCGACGCCTGGCGCTGGAACGAATACTGGGTGCCGCTCGAAGTCGTGATCGAGTTCAAGCGCGGCGTCTACGAAATGGCGCTCACCGAGTTGTCGCGCTTCCTGCCGCGCACGGGCCACCAGAACCGTTTCCTGCGCTCCGGCATGCGGCCATTGCGACACTACGAGCCCCAGTCCCGCCCCGCGCCGCTCGACGCCGAGGGCCCGCCTGCATCGATGTTGCCGCCCGTTACCGGCGGCTGATATCGCGAGCCGTGGCCCGGCGCGTCAGGAAAGGACCATGTTGTCGCGGTGGATCATCTCTGGCTCGCCGGTGAAGCCGAGCAGTCGCTCGAATTCGCTCGACGGCTTACGTGCGATGAGGCGCGCCTCAGCGCTCGCGTAGTTCGCCAGACCACGCGCCACTTCGACACCGCCGGTGCTGCGCACCGCGATCACGTCGCCGCGCGCGAATTCGCCCTTCACTTCGAGCATGCCGATTGGCAGCAGGCTCTTGCCACCGTCGCGCAGCTTGGCGACGGCGCCATCGTCTATCAGCACCGCACCGCGCAACTGCAGGTGATCGGCCATCCACTGCTTGCGCGCGGCGAGCTTGGGCGTCGAGGCGAGCAACGCCGTGCCTATCGATTCGCCTGCCGCGAGGCGCAACAGCACGTCAGGCTCATGACCTGATGCGATCACGGTCGAGGCGCCACTGCGCGCCGCGCGCCGGGCCGCGAGCACCTTGGTCAGCATGCCGCCGCGGCCGATGCTCGAGCCGGCGCCGCCGGCCATGCTCTCGAGCTCGGGCGCGCCGGCCCGCGCCTCGTCGATGAAGCGCGCGGTTGGATTGCGGCGCGGGTCGGCCTCGTACAGGCCGCGCTGATCGGTGAGGATCACGAGCACGTCAGCCTCGACGAGGTTCGCGACGAGCGCACCGAGCGTGTCGTTGTCGCCGAACTTGATCTCGTCGTTGACGACAGTGTCGTTCTCATTGACGACCGGCACAACCTTCAGCCGCAGCAGTGTCATCAACGTCGATCGCGCATTCAGGTAGCGCTCGCGGTCGGTCAGGTCGGCGTGCGTCAGCAGTACCTGGGCGCTGCGCAGCCCGTGCGCGCTCAACTGCGTTTCGTACATGTGGGCGAGGCCCATCTGCCCGACCGCGGCTGCTGCCTGCAACTCGTGAATCTCCTTCGGTCGCACCTTCCAGCCGAGGCGCTTCATGCCTTCGGCAATCGCACCGCTCGAGACCATGACGACTTCGCGTCCCATCGATGCGAGCTGCGCCATCTGGCGGCACCAGTGACCGATCGCCTCCGCATCGAGCCCGCGGCCTTCGTTCGTCACGAGGCTGGAACCGACCTTGACGACGATCCGGCGCGCGCGTTGCACGATCTTGCCCATCGCGTTCTCAGTCGGTGGAAGTGCGTTCGCCCGCATCCCCAAAGCGCGGATCGGGCACGGCGGCGGGTGGCTGGCGCATCGCCGACACATGCTGATAGACGGCGCGAATCAGCGGCTCGCAGCCCTCGCGCGTCAACGCCGAGATGGTAAACACCGGCCCCTTCCAGCGCAGACGCCGAACGAACGCCTTGACACGCGCGTCGCGTTCGGCCTCAGGCACCATGTCGAGCTTGTTGAGTACGATCCAGCGTGGCTTGGCGTGCAGCTTGGCGTCGTATTTCTTCAGCTCGGCGACGAGCGCGCGAACCTGGGCGACCGGATCGGTCGAATCGTCGAACGGCGCGAAGTCCACCACATGCAGCAGCAGATGGGTGCGCTGCAGATGGCGCAGGAACAAGTGCCCGAGGCCCGCGCCTTCAGATGCGCCTTCGATCAACCCCGG
>JBDTSN010000046.1:0-8878 GCA_039931145.1 Burkholderiales bacterium
CGGCCGCTATCAGGTTCACGCTGACTGGCTGATCGTTGCCGACGGCGCTCGCAGTTCGGTGCGCCGCATGCTCGGTCTCGACATCGAGGGCAAGGTGTTCCAGGATCGCTTCCTGATCGCCGACGTCGTCATGAAGGCGGACTTTCCGGCAGAGCGCTGGTTCTGGTTTGATCCGCCATTTCACCCCGGGCAGAGCGTGCTGCTGCATCGCGAGGCGGACAACGTCTGGCGCATCGACTTCCAGCTCGGCTGGGACGCCGACCCCGATGTCGAGAAGCAGCCCGCACGCGTCATCCCGCGCATCCAGGCGATGCTCGCGAACTGGAGCCCCCAGGCTCCCGCTTCGCAGTCGCCACCCCCCGAGGGGGCTCAGCCGGCTCGGGGCGGCCCGTCGCCGGCTGGGAGCCCCCACGCTCCCGCTTCGCAGTCGCCACCCCCCGAGGGGGCTCAGCCGGCTCGGGGCGGCCCGTCGCCGGCTGGGAGCCCTCAGGCTCCCGCTTCGCAGTCGTCGGCGGCACCCGATTTCGATCTCGAATGGGTCAGCGTCTACACCTTCACGTGCCGGCGCATGCAGTCGTTTCGGCATGGCCGCGTGCTGTTCGCTGGCGACGCCGCGCACCAGGTCTCGCCGTTCGGTGCGCGCGGTGCGAACTCGGGCATCCAGGACAGCGACAACCTGGCGTGGAAGCTCGGGCTCGTCGTCGACGGCATCGCGCCGGCCGCGCTACTCGACACCTATAGCGAAGAGCGCGTCGCCGCAGCGGAAGAAAACCTGCTCAATTCGACGCGCTCGACCGACTTCATCACGCCGAAGAGCAACGTGTCGCGGTGCTTTCGCAACGCGGTGCTGACACTCGCGGGCGAGCACTCGTTCGCACGCACGCTCGTCAATTCGGGGCGCTTGTCGGTGCCCACCTTCCTCACGGCGTCGCGCCTGAACACGCCCGACAGCGATGCATTCGAGGGGCATATGGCGCCGGGCGCGCCGATGGATGACGCGCCGGTGCGTGTTGGCGGACACGACGACTGGTTGTTGCACCACGCTGGCGAACGTTTCACGCTGATGCTTTTTGCGGACGACGCGTCCACGCTCGAAGCCGGAACGCTCGCCGATCTGGCGTTGTTCGCGCGGGGGCCGCTGCGCGTCGTTTCGCTCATCGTCACGCGGCACGGCGGTGCGGCGCCGCAAGGCGCGCCTGACGGCACGACGCTGATCGGGGACGTGAAGGGCCTCGTGCGCAAGCGCTACGACGCGCGCCCGGGCACCGTCTACCTGTTGCGCCCGGATCAGCATGTCGCTGCGCGCTGGCGCCAGCTGCAGGCGCCGGCGGTGCTCGACGCATTGGCGCGCGCCACTTGCAACCTCTGAAAGCGCAGGCAATGCAACACCTCAACACAGCACCCAATTTCGGCATCCCCGGGCGGCGCTACCTGCGCGAGTTCACGCCGGGCGACGACTTCTACGATCGCCTGATCGAATCTCATCGCGAACTGAGCGACGAACAAAGCCAGCTCGTCAACGCGCGCCTCGTGCTGCTGCTGGCGAATCACATCGGCGACCTGCGCGTGCTCGACGAGGCACTTGCCGCCGCGCGTGACGGCGTTTGAACGCTGTGCCAATACGCACGAAACCGGCCCAGCCCGCCACCTCGGTCGCATGACGAACCTCGACGCCACGCACGATCCCGGCCTGCGCTGCTGGGTGCCGTCGGCGAACGAACCGGGCACCGACTTCCCGATTCAGAACCTGCCTTTCGGGCGCTTCCGACGTGCCGGCAGCGACGAGCCATGGCGCATCGGCGTCGCGATCGGCGAGCAGATCCTCGACCTGAAGCTCGCCCTCGCGCAGTGTCCGTGGGACGCGGCTGTGGCGAGCCTGCTCGAGCCACTAGCAGCGGGCGAACTCGCGCCGCTGATGGTGGCAAGCGTCGACGAACGCCGCCTGCTGCGCCTGGCGCTGTCGACTGCGCTGCGTGACGGCAGCCTGCAAGGGCCGTTTCTCGAGCTTTGCCTGCTGTCCCAAGCCGAAGCGCAGATGGATCTGCCGTGCCACATAGGCGACTACACCGACTTCTACACCGGCATCCATCACGCCACCGCTGTCGGCAAGCTGTTCCGGCCCGACCAGCCGCTGCTGCCGAACTACAAGTGGGTGCCGATCGGCTACCACGGGCGCAGTTCGTCGATTCGCACGAGCGGCGTCGACTTCCATCGTCCGCAAGGTCAGTTCCGCATCGCCGCCGATGCGCCGCCAGTGTTCGGCCCGTCGCGCCGGATCGACTACGAACTCGAGCTCGGCGCCCTTGTTGCACAGGGTAACGCGCTCGGCGAGCCGATCCCGATCGCCGACGCCGAAGATCACCTGTTCGGCGTGTGCCTGCTCAATGACTGGTCGGCACGCGATATCCAGCCCTGGGAGTACCAGCCGCTCGGGCCCTTCCTGTCGAAGAGTTTTTGCACGACGGTTTCGCCATGGGTCGTGACGATGGAGGCGCTCGCCCCGTATCGCTGGGCGTGGACACGGCCGGATGGCGATCCGCAACCGCTCGCCTATCTCGACTCGCCGGCAAATCGTTCCCGAGGTGCAATTGATATCGCGCTCGAAGCCTGGCTGCAGACGGCGGCAATGCGCGAGCGCCGCGAACCCGCTGTTCGTCTGAGCGAATCGAATTTTCGTGACGCCTACTGGACGCTTGCGCAACTCGTCGCGCACCACAGCAGCAACGGCTGCAACCTCGGGCCTGGCGACTTGCTCGGCACGGGCACGCAGTCGGGCCCGCAGCCGGGGCAAGGCGGGTCGCTGCTCGAGTTGTCCCAAGGCGGGCGCCAACCGATCATGCTGCCCAACGGCGAGAAGCGCAGCTTTCTGCTCGACGGCGACAGCGTCACGCTGCGCGCCTATTGCGCGCGCAAGGGCGCAGCTCGCATCGGCTTCGGCGAATGCAGCGCGACGCTGCTCGGCGTGGCGTAAGTACAACGCAGACGCCACCAAACTGAGTGCTGCAGACGAGCGCGACGCATGTGGTGGATACGCGTCACAGTAAGTGTCAGACCTCCAAAGGTTCAGGCAATAATTCCGGCCCAGGCACTCCCGGACTTCCAACCCCGTGAAGGAGCGATGATGACGATACGCAGTACGCCCAAAGCCATTCGCAATCTGTGCAGCGTCGCGCTGGCCGCGGCTGCACCGTTCGCGGTGCAAGCGCAGACCGCGAGCGATGGTTGGCAATGGCAAGCCGCCATGTATGGCTACTTCCCGGCGCTCGGTGGGACGACCCAGTTCCCGACCGGCGGGTCCGGGCCGGCTATCGACGTCTCGGCGGATACGCTGATCGATCACCTGAAGATGACCTTCATGGGAACGCTCGGCGCCAAGAAGGGCCAGTGGGGCTTCTGGACCGACGTGTTCTACACTGACATCGGTGGCTCCAAGAGCGGCGTCCACGACTTCAAGATCGAAGGTTTCCCGCTGCCGGTCGGCGTCAGCGGCAACTTCAGCCTCGACGTGAAGACGACGTTCTGGACGCTTGTCGGCACCTACGAACTCGGCAAGTCGCCCAACTACACGCTCGATCTGCTCGCCGGTACGCGCCTGGCCGACATGAAGCAGACGCTCGACTGGACGATCAACGGCGATATCACCGGCATCCCGCTGCCCGGCCGCAGCGGCACGAAGGAGCTGACCCTCACGAACTGGGACGGCATCGTCGGCTTGAAGGGCATGGCCTACATCGGCGGCGATCACAAGTGGTTTCTGCCGTACTACATCGATGTCGGCGCCGGCCAGTCCAAACTGACCTGGCAGTTCAATGCCGGCATCGGCTACCAGTTCGGCTGGGGCGCGGTTGTCGCGTCATGGCGCTACCTCGACTACGAGATGAAGTCGGACGTGCCGATCCAGAGCCTCAACTTCAACGGGCCGCTGATCGGCGCGGTGTTCCGCTTCTGAGCGTCCGGTGGGCGCTTCGATGCCGCGCCGCGATCGGTGACGCCAAGCGGCTCGGATACAGAAGGATTTGTGCGTGCAGGTGCCGGCGGGCGCCCCGTCAAGTTGGCGGCTTCCTCGCGATCAGGGTCGAGAACCGCTTGGTGGTCGAGTTCGGGGCTTCGAAGTCGCGCAGCTCGTGGTGGACAATGGTCCACGGCTCGAATCGTTCGACCAACCAGCCTGTTGCAAACAGGCAGTGTTGGGCCGGATCGAACATGTCCATGTAGGTCGTCCCTTCGACGAGGACGTTGACGACGACGGTGCCGCCGTCAGCGACGCCGGCCTCAATCTCGTCGAGAAGCTGCTTCGCGTTCGGGCAGTCGAAGAACATGAGCAGCCCGATCGAGACGATAGTGTCGAATCTTTCGGTGATGCGGTAGTGCAGAAGATCAGCCTGGAATGCATCGATGGGCAGGCCCTCTTCGCACGCGACCCGGCCCAGGTGTTCGATGGCAGTCGCGCTCGCGTCGAGCGCGACGACGGTGCAGCCGCGTCTGGCTGCCGCGAGTGAGAGGTTGCCCATGCCACAACCCAGGTCGAGCACACGGCCGCGCAAGTGCGGCAGGGCGAGCGTCTCGAACGGGTTGAGTTGCGTGTCGCAGCTCTGCGCCTGGCCCTTGAACTGCCGATCAAAGAAGTCGATGCTGGTGTTGCTTGCCATCGGAATGCGGGCCGGACGCCGAGTCAGCTGATCCTGGTCCTGCGGATGAGCAAGCGGCGATTGCCGGATTGGTTCACTACGCCTCGCCGGTTCAACTCACCACAAGGCGTGGCGCCGTGCTCGTGGCAGCGATGCTGCCGACGACGGCCGCCTGTGGGAAGCCATGGCGTTCGAAGATCGCGAGCACCTCATCCGCTGCGCCTGGCGTGCACGAAACCAAAAGGCCGCCGCTCGTTTGCGGGTCGGTCAGCAGTGCCTTGTCCTCGGCGGCGAAAGACGTGGGCAGAGTGACGTTGCCGCCGTAGCCATCCCAGTTGCGGCCGGAAGCGCCGGTGACGAAACCATGGCTGGCCAGGTCGCGTACGCCGGTCATCAGCGGCACCGACGCCCAGTCGATCCGTACTTCGCAGCGCGCGCCGCGTGCGATCTCGAGTGCGTGGCCGGCAAGGCCGAAGCCGGTCACATCCGTCAGTGCATGCACGCCGGGCAGGGCGGCGAGGTCCGGGCCCGGGGTGTTGAGCTGAGTCGTCGTCGCGATCATCTGAGCGTATCCGGCAGCGCCGAGCTCGCCCTTCTTCAGCGCCGCCGACATGACGCCGACGCCCAGCGGCTTGCCGAGCACCAGCACGTCACCGGGCTTTGCGTCCGCGTTGCGCTTGACGAGCTTCGGGTGCACCAGGCCGAGTGCGACCAGGCCGTAAATCGCTTCGACCGAATCGATCGTGTGGCCACCGGCGATCGGGATGCCCGCCTCGCGGCACACCGAGGCGCCGCCCTCGAGGATGCGGCCGATCGTCTGCGCGGACAGCACGTTGATCGGCATGCCGACGAGCGCCAGCGCAAGGATCGGTCGGCCGCCCATCGCGTAAACATCACTGATCGCGTTTGTCGCCGCGATGCGGCCGAAGTCAAACGGGTCATCTACGATCGGCATGAAGAAGTCGGTCGTCGCGATCAGCGCCTGTTCGTCATTGAGCTGATAGACGGCAGCGTCGTCAGCGGTCTCGATGCCGACCAGCAGGGCGGGAGGAATCGGCATCGCCGCGGTGCTCTTCAGAATCTCCGAGAGCACGCCCGGGGCGATCTTGCAGCCGCAGCCGCCGCCGTGCGAAAGCGTGGTCAGGCGGGGTTCGGCAGGGTTTTCGGATGCGCTCATTTCGTGATCCCCCGAGTTCTTCGGTCCATCAGTTCAGCCACCAGGCGGTGCAGTGTCGCGCTCTCGGCTTCGGGGTCGAACAGCGGGGCGCGTTGTGCCAACTGGCGTTGCAAGCCGGGAAGCATATCGGGATCGTCTCTGGCGCGCTCCAGCAAGGATGCCAGCGCCGGCGCATCGCCCGCCTCGAACAACGCGGCGTAGTCCGCGCCGAGCAACCCGGTGTTGCCCGCAATGCGAGAGGCGAGCACCGGCGTGCCGCTGCGAATCGCTTCGATGACGACGTGGGCGCCGCCTTCCATGCGGCTCGGGTGCACCAGCACGTGCCCAGCCTGGATCCGTCGGCGGGTCGCTGCGTGAGGCAGAGCGCCGAGCCAGCGATAGTTCGCCTGCGTCGCCGCCAGCGCGCTGGCCTGCGCGCCGAGCGCCGGATCGAGGGCGGCGCCGACGTGATCGAAGAGGATGTCGGCACGGTGCGCCAGCAGCCGCGCTGCTTCGAAGTAGGTGCGCGGGTCCTTCTCGTCGCGCAGGTGGCCGACCATCACGGCACGCAGGTGGCGCGGCGTTTTCGGCAGCGTGCGGCGCGCGCGAGCCGACTGCAAAAGGACACGGCATTTGGGCCGTAACCCGACCGGCAGCCGCTGCGCGCCCAGTTCGTTCAGAACGACCAGCATGTCGGCCATTGCCAGTGAGTGCTGCGCTCCAGGGTCAGTGTCGATGTCGCGGTACAGGTCGGTGCCGGTGAGCGCCAGCAGCAGCGGACGCTGCGGGTGCGTCGCGCGCCAGGCGACGATCGATGCGGCCGACCGCCGCGCGTGCAGCGCGATCATCAGTGCCTCGTCGCCGGCCGCCCATTGCGCAGTCAAGCGCACGCGGTATGCTGGCCGCAGCATGCGCGCCCAGCGGCGCGCGGTCTGCCAGTTGCCGTTGTTGGCATCCGCCAGCGCCGGCGTCACGATGACAATGGAATCAAGATGCACGACGCAAGCCTAACCTCTGCCGCGCTGACAGCGCGCCAGGGCGGTGCGGATGCGTTGGCCGGGGCGCTGGAGTCGAGCCGCCGCGACACGCTCGCGACCTTTGCCATCTACGAGCTGGCGTTGCCCGGCCTCGTCGTGCCGCTTCGGGACGAGTTGAATCCACCGCTGTGGGAACTCGGCCACATCGGCTGGTTCCAGGAATTCTGGCTCGCTCGCAACCCGGTGCGCGGCGAAGGCGCGTTCGCCGACCCGGAACTGCCGCGCGGCAGCCCGCTGCGGGCGGATGCCGACGCGCTGTACAACTCGAGCACGGTGGCGCATGACTCGCGCTGGGGTTTGCCGCTGCCGGATGCGGCGGCCACGCGTGCGGATTTGGCGGTCCAGCTTGCCGACACCTTGGCGCTGTTGCGCGCCGTTGCGGATGACAGCGACGACGCGCTCTACTTCTTTCGCCTCGCCCTGCTGCATGAAGACATGCACCATGAGGCGGCGCTCTACATGGCGCAAGCGCTGGGCATCGCGATCGACGACGTGCGCTGGCAAGCCCCGGCGTTGTCTGCACCACCAGCGCCGATCGCGCTCGCGCCGGGGCCATGGATGCTCGGCGCCGGATCGGATCCCGGTTTCGCTTTCGACAATGAAATCGAAGGGCAGGCAATCGAATTGGCACACACGGTCATCGACGCGCAGGCAGTCCGCTGGGCAGAGTTCCTCCCCTTCGTCGAATCCGGCGCCTATGCCGAGGATTGCTGCTGGACCCCGGCCGGTCAGCGCTGGCGCGTGACGCAGAAGGCGGTCGCCCCGCGCTATCTCAGGCGCGACGGCAAGGCCTGGCAGCACTGGCGCCATGGCCGATGGCAGGCGCTAGCCCTCGCCGAGCCTGCGGTTCATCTGACGTATCACGAAGCCGAAGCCTGGTGCCGCTGGGCCGGCCGACGACTGCCGACCGAGGCCGAGTGGGAGCGTGCCGCACTGATCCGGTCGGGCGAGTTCCGTTGGGGCGATGTCTGGGAGTGGACCGCGAGCCCCTTTCAGCCGTATCCGGGCTTCGAGCCGCATCCGTATCGGGATTATTCCGCCCCCTGGTTCGACGGCCGGCCCGTACTGCGCGGCGCCTCGTTCATGACCCAGCCGCGAATGCGCCATCCGCGCTATCGCAACTACTTCCTGCCGCATCGCAACGATGTGCCCGCCGGTTTTCGAAGCTGCGCGCCTTGAAGTCTGCCACTCGCCACCGGAGACCTCGCCATGAACGACGACAACAGACTGCTGACTGAGGCGAAAGAGGATGCGGACGTGATCCGTACATTGGCCGGCGCGGGCGGGCGCGAGTTCGCGCTCTTTCTCGGCGCTGGATGCTCGGTGACGTCCGGCGTCATGGCGGCGGGCGGATTGATAGCGCAATGGAAGCCGCAGTACTGCCACAGCCGCCGCGTGACACCGGCGCAAATGGAGGAATGGCTCGCGGAGCAGCCGAACCCCTACTCGGCGCTGTTCGAGGCCTTGTTCGACGATGCGCGGCAGCGCCAGCAGTTTCTCATGCCGCTGATCGAGGCCGGCGAACCGGGCTGGGGCTATCTCTATCTGGCGACGCTGATCGCGCAGCAGAACCGCTTCAACGTGATCTTCACGACCAATTTCGACGACCTCGTGAACGACGCGCTCTCCGAGTTCGCGAACTACAACCCGATCGTGTGTGCGGCGGATTCGCAGGTCAGCACGATCAGCGCGATGACCGACCGGGCGAAGGTCATCAAGCTGCACGGCGACTATCTCTTCGAGCAGTTGAAGAACACCGAGGCCGAACTTGCGCGGCTCGATCCGAACATGGAGGCCAAGCTGCGGCAGTTTGCGTCGCTCTGCGGGCTCGTCATTCTCGGCTACTCGGGGCTCGACCGCTCGATCATGGATGTGCTGGGCGCGCTGCTGGCGCAGGAGGAGAATTTCCCGCGCGGCGTGTGGTGGGGTGTGCGGCGCGCCGAGGCGGAGATCAGCGCGGACGTGGCCAAGCTCGCCCGCGCGCATCCGGGCCGGTTCCGGCTGTTCCTGCTCGACGGGTTCGATGAGTTCATGGCCGATCTGCATGCGGCGCTGAA
>JBDTSN010000047.1:0-8817 GCA_039931145.1 Burkholderiales bacterium
CGATTGCGGGCCGACACGAACGACCGCTGAGCGGCACCTGATTTTTGTGGCTCTGGCACCCCGAAACTATCCTGAGGTTACTGGCCGCTTTCGCTGCACTGCAGTCGCCCGCCACCGTGGGCTGACCGAGAGCAACGGGTCGAGACCGGCTCGCCAACCCGCCGAGGCGACCGACAGGTCTATGGCGGACACCTGACCCTGCCGACTTCTACGTCAGCAATGTAGCGCTCAGCTACCGTTCACCGAACTACTGCGAGTGGTGCGTCCCGGCCACGAACCGCCCGCCGGAGTGGCGGATTTCAGGGAACTCATCGCTTCGAGTGCGCGCGGTCTACATTCAACCGAAATGTTCAGGTGTGCAACTTGCGGCCGAGGCGCTCTTCGACGCGAGCCGTTTTCGAGTGCAGCCGCCCGGCGGGGCCGGCACGGTAGTCGATCTTGATGTGTGCGCCGACGCGCGAACAGTCGGCCGCAAGCGTGTCGAAGCAACTCGTGACGACGGCCATCACCGCGGTCCATTCGCCTTCGAGGATGGTGCCCATCGGTGTCAGCTGGTAGCTGATGCCGCTCTTGTCGATGACATCGAGAATGCGCGCGACGTGCGCGCTGACGCTGTCACCCAGGCCCGCGGGGGCCATCGAGAACTCCAAAAGTACCATTTGCAGGGCTCCTACGTTGTCAGTGGCGGAATCATGCGCGCAAACTGTTCGCCAAGGAGAGCGACCAGTCGCTGCGACAAATCGGCAGTAGGTGACGCTTGAGCGTGTGCGTCGGACCACGACCGCGCCACGCTGGTCACGGCGTCGTCGCGGTAGCGACGGGGGCTGCCGGCGGCCGCCTCGAAGCCGTTGGCGCGTTCGGTCAGCAGCGCCGTGTCGCAGGTGGCGAGGATCACGGCGTGCGCCAGCACCACCGGTACGCCGGCGATACGGCGCCACGACTGCGCGGTGCCGACCAGCTTGCGTCCATCGGCCACCAGGTTGAAGCGTCCATCGCAGAACGAACCCTGTACCGACCCTGTCGTCACCACGATGCCCAGCCGGACGAACGCGGCCGCCAAGCCATCACAAAGCGCTTGGTAGATCGCGTCGGTGCGGCTCGGCGTCGCGCTGTCGCTGGGCCACACCAAACTCAGGTTCAGCACGCCAGGGCCCTGCGGCACGATGCCGCCTCCCGAGCCGCGCACCTGCACCGGCCAGCCGGCCGCAGCCGACGCTTGGCAGGCGGCTTGCCAGGTGGGCAATCGCTCGTAGCTGCGCGGCACGCTCAGGCCCGCCGGCGCGCCCCAGACCTTCGCGGCGGCGCGGCCGGTTTCGGCGGTGCGTGCCATCCACTCGGCCTCGAGCGCAGTGCCGTCAGCGAGCGGTTTGTCGTAAACCGAGACGAAGTCGAAAGTTGGCAACGCCCAGGCCGCGCCTGGACCGTCATTCGCGAGACTTTCCGGCACCTGCGCGCCCCTGCGTTCAAGCGATGTGGCGCTCGAGCAGCGTATTGACGTCGCTGGCCTTCTCCATCATCGACATGTGGCCCGCGCCATCGAGCACCACGACAGTGGCGCCGGTCGGCGCGTTGCCAGCATGCGCAGCCGGGATGATGCGGTCCTCGCGCCCCCAGATCACAAGCACCGGTTTGTCAGCACTCGCCAGTTCGAGGCCGGGCTGCTCGACCTGCTTGCCTCCGGCGTACTGCCCCTCCCCCAGCGCGCGCAAGGCCTCGGTGACGCCGTCGAGCCGTTTGTACTTGAGCAGATCGTCGATCAACTGCCGGCTGACCAGATCGGGCTTGGCGAACAACTGTTCGACGACCGGCTTCAGTTCGCGGCGCGATGTCGCATCGACGAAGCCTTCGATGTAGCCGGCGTTGATCTCGGGGCCTAAGCCGGCCGGGCTCACCAGCGCCAGCGAGGCCACGCGCGACGGGTAGTCCAGCGCCATGCGCGTGGCGATCGCGCCGCCCAGTGAATGACCGACGAGGTGCACCTGAGCGACCTCGATCTGGTCCAGGAAGAGCAGGACGAATCCGGCCAGGTTGGCCAGCGCGGTACCCGGCAGCTGCGGCGTCGACTGCCCATGCCCGGGCAGATCGAGCGCGATCACCGGCGCGGCTTTTGCCACCGTGTCCAGGTTGAACAGCCAGTTATCGAGGTCGCCGCCGAAGCCGTGAATAAACAGCACCGGCACGCCTGCCTCTTGGCCGCGGCGTACATAGCGCACGCGCAGGCCGTCGATCTCGGCATAGTTGTAAGCCGGCGCCGCGTCTTCGTCGTCGGCCGCCGCGGCCGGGACTTCGAAGGCGGCCACATAGGCGTCAATCTCTGCGTCGCTGACGCTCGCGTCGGCGAGCACGCCGAGCAGCGCCTTCACCGGCAGCGTCTCGCCCGCCTGCGCGACCTTGCGGCGCAGCAGACCCGGGTCGGGGGCCTCCACGGCGTTGGAGATCTTGTCGGTTTCGACGTCGAGGATCGGCATGCCGACCGTGATCTCTGTGCCTTCGTCGACGAGCCACGCCGACACATTGCCCTCGCGCATCTCCAGCCCCCATTTGGGCATCACGATGGGCGTGATGTGGGTGCTCATCAGTGCTTCCCTCCGGCCAGCGTGCGCTTCACGGCAGCGACCACCTGCGCCGCGCTCGGGATGTACAGATCTTCAAGCACGGGCGAGAACGGCACCGGCACGTGTGGCGGCGCGACCATCTCGATCGGCCCCTTGAGCGCGCCGAAGGCCTGCTGCGCCACCTGCGCCGAGACGTCGGTGGCGATGTTGCAACGCGGGCTGGCTTCGTCCACGCACACGAGGTGGCCGGTCTTCTCCACGCTTTCGAGCACGGTGTCGATGTCCAGCGGCGACAGCGAGCGCAGGTCGATGACCTCGCACTCGATGCCTTCCTTGGCCAACGCGGCGGCGGCGTCGAGCGCGCGATGCACCATCAATCCGTAGGCGACCACGGTCACGTGCTTGCCGTCGCGCACGATATTGGCCTCGCCGAACGGGATCGCGTAGCTGGCCTCGGGCACCTCGCCCTCGAAGCCGTACAGGTTCTTGTGTTCGCAGAAGATCACCGGGTCGTTGTCGCGTATGGCCTGGATCAACATGCCCTTGGTGTCGTACGGCGTACTCGGGCACACCACCTTTAACCCCGGGATGTGCGTGAACAGCGGCGTCAGCATCTGCGAGTGCTGCGCTGCGGCGCGAAAGCCCGCGCCGACCATCGCGCGGATCACCACCGGCGTTTCGGCCTTGCCGCCAAACATGTACTTGAACTTCGCCGCCTGGTTGTAGATCTGGTCGAAGCACACGCCCATGAAGTCGATGAACATCAACTCGGCCACCGGGCGCATGCCGCAGGCGGCCGCGCCGACAGCCGCGCCGATGTAGGCGCTTTCCGATAGCGGCGTGTCGAGTAGCCGATCGCCGTGCTTGGCGTACAGGCCCTTGGTGACGCCGAGCACGCCACCCCACGCGTCGGCTTCGCCGGCAGCACCGGCGCCACCGACGATGTCCTCACCCATCATGATCACCGAGGGGTCGCGCGTCATCTCCTGGTCAAGCGCCTCGTTGATTGCCTGCTTCATGCTGATCTTGCGAGCCATGTTCGTTCTCCTTAGTAGCTGGCGTAGACGTCGGTGGTCAGGTCGGCCAGCGTCGGCTGCGGCGCCGCCTTGGCCTCCTTGACCGCATGCTCGATCAGGCCGAGCACTTCGTGGTCGATCTTTTTCATCTCGTCGACCGAGATGACGCCCGCGCCGGTCACCGCCGCGGCGAACTTCTTCAGGCAGTCCTGGTTGCTGCGAATGTCTTCGAGCTCACCCTTGGCGCGGTAGGTCTGCGCATCGCCCTCGAAGTGGCCGTGGAAGCGCACCATCTTGCATTCCAGCAGGGCAGGGCCGCCGCCCTTGCGCGCGCGATCGACGATCTCGCCGGCGGCTTCGTAAACCGCGAAAAAGTCGGTGCCATCGACCGTCACGCCGGGCAGGCCGAAGCCGGCGGCGCGGTCGACGTAGCTGTCCACCGCCACCCCATAGTCGCGCGAGGTGCTTTCGGCATAGCCGTTGTTCTCGACCACGAAGATCACCGGCAGGTTCCACACCGCGGCCAGGTTCAGGCTTTCGAGGAAGGTGCCCTGATTCGACGCGCCGTCCCCGACAAAGGTCAGCGCGACTTCGTTCTTGCCGCGGAACTTGGCGGCCAGCCCGGCGCCGCAGGCCAGCGGCGCGCCGGCGCCGAGAATGCCGTTGGCGCCCATCATGCCCTTGTGCAGATCGGCGATGTGCATCGAGCCGCCCTTGCCGTTGCAGGCACCGCCCTTCTTGCCGTAGATCTCCTTCATCATCGAGACTACGTCGACACCCTTGGCGATGCAGTGGCCATGGCCGCGGTGCGTGCTGGCGATACGGTCGCCGTCGCCCAGGTGCATCATGATGCCGGCGGCTGCCGCCTCCTCGCCGGCATACAGGTGCACGAAGCCTGGGATATCGCCGCGGCCGAAGTCGATGTGCAGGCGCTCCTCGAATTCGCGGATCGTGCGCATCGTGCGGTAGGCTTGGAGCAGCTGCTCCTTCGATTGCGGGAACGGGTTTCCTGCCATGTCATCTCTCCTGTGGGTGGATCAGTGGGTCGGTGAGGGAAGGTCACGCAGCAAACCGTCGCGCGCAGCCACCGCCATGCAGCGCGCCACGTCGAGCGTGAAGAAGGCGTTCTCGCGCAGCGTCAGGTGCACGCTCTGGCCGGCTGCGAAGCCGAGTTCGCGTTCGCCGTCGAGCGCCACGGTGCCAGCGCTGGCCGTGGCCAGCAGCGGCTCGTCGGCGACCATGCGTTGCCAACTCGCGATCGGCACCGGCAACACCATGCCCGGGGCGATCGGCGCGTGCAGCGTCAGCAGCACGTGGCGCGGGTCGTGGGCGAGCTGCACCGCCAGGCCGCCGCTTTCGCGCCGGCCCACCGGTTGCAGCAGGCCGCCGATGGACGACAGGCCGATCGCCTGCGGTTCGGCAAACGCGAGATAGGCGGCATCCAGGGACTGCGTCTTCCATAGCGCGCGCGCGCCGACGCTGCGGTCGTGGGTGATCACGGCGTCGACGATGGCCACGTCGCTGCGGCCCGGTCCACCCGCCGCATCGTCGATGCGCACCTCGATCAGCTTGTTCGGCGCCAGGGCCTCGGCGGCGGAGATGCGCCCGCTGGCGTACAGGCCCAGCGCCATGCCGGTGATCGTGGGTTCGCGCATCTCGGGGAACGCGTTGTTGGTGCCTGTGGACAGGCCGGCAATCGGCAGCATGCCGTTGCCGGTGGCCATCTCGCGCACCACCGCACGGTGCGTTCCGTCGCCGCCGAGCACTGCGATCGCCGCCACGCCGGCACGCTGCAACAGACGTGTGGCGGTGAAGGTGTCTTCCACCGTCGATGTCGGGTTCATGTCGAGGAACTCGATCGCCGGCATCGTCGCATCGCCGCGCTTGAGGTGCCGTTCGAGCAGCGCGCGGATGCCGCCGCGGTCGGGCATCACCAGCGCACGTTTCACGCCGCAAGCCGCCGCCGCGCTGAGCACGCGCAGCACGATGTTCACGCGGTCGGTGATCTGCAGGTTGCCGGCGTTGGCGACGATGCGTCGGATGTCGCGCGCCGAGACCGGGTTGGCGACGATGCCGATGCAAGGCTCGTGGACGGGGGCGGCGCGTGTCAAGGGGGTGATCCGACGGAGGGAATGCACTCGGGATCGCAATCACCGTGCCAGCTATGGGTGGCGCCGCCGTCTACCTCGGCAGAGGGTCATCGGCCTCGGCGTTTACCCGTGGCACCGCCGGTGTCACACGGCGACACCTGTCACACGCTGGGCCGTGACAGGTGCAGCTTCAGGATGGGTTCCCGCCGTGGTTCGGCGACTGGATGCCCCAGCGCTTCATGCGCCGGTACAGCGTCATGCGCGAGACGCCCATCTGGTGGGCAACGGCGCTCACGTTCCACTGCGCGGCGCGCAGGTACTGCAGCAGCAACTGGGCCTCGGGCAGCCGGGTGGCAGCCGTGCCCGAAGCGATGAGGGCAGGTGGGCGCGCCGTCAGCACATCCGGCAGGTCGTTGACGGCGATGACGCCGCCGTTGCACACGGCACGCGCGAACTCGATCACGTTGTGCAATTCGCGCAGGTTGCCCGGCCAGGTGTGGGCGCGCAGCAGCGCCTCTGCGTCGCTCGATAGCGTTACCGCGGTGCCGCCTTCGTGCAGCATCTTGTGCAGCAGCCACGGCAGGTCGTTGCGCTCGCGCAGTGGCGGCAGCTTGAGGTGCGCACCGGCGAGCCGGTAGTACAGGTCGTCGCGGAAGCGGCCTTCGCGCACCAGCGCCTCGAGATCGCGGTGGGTGGCCGCGATGACGCGGATATCGACCGCCACCGGCGCCGTTGCGCCCACCGGTAGCACCTCGCGTTCGGCCAGCACGCGCAGCAGTCGCGCCTGCAGGTTGCGTGGCATGTCGCCGATTTCGTCGAGGAACAGCGTGCCGCCCTCGGCGGCCTGGATCAGGCCGCGCTTGCCCTTGGCGAGCGCGCCAGAGAAGCTGCCCGGCAAGTGGCCGAAGAGTTCGCTTTCAATCAACGTGTCGGGGATCGCGGCGCAGTTGACGGCCACGAAGGGCTTGCCGCGGCGCTGGCTGGCTTCGTGCAGTGCTTTCGCGAAGTATTCCTTGCCGCTGCCAGTCTCGCCGCTGATCAGCAGGCTGACGGGCGTGTCCACGAGCCGGGCTGCTCGCTGGATCTGGCGCGCCAGCGCCGGGTCACCGCCGGACAGCCGGGCCAGCGGCGCGGGGATCTCGGGATCGGCGGCGGGTTCGGCCACCACGCGGCGCGGTGGCGGCGGCACGGCATGCAGGAACAGCACGCGCCCACTGCCGGCCAGTGTGACGGCACGCCGGTTGCCCGGCATCGCGCGCACGAAGCGGCCGAGGTCGTCGAAGCGCAGGTTGAACAGGCGCTCGAAAGGCATCCCGAGCACGGGCATGCCGGCCGCCGATTCCAGCAGCAGTTGCGCCGCCCGGTTGTGGCCGATGACACGCCCGCCGGCGTCGAGCGCCACCAGGTAGTCGGGGCTGATTTCTACGAACTCCGGCGACGGGTGCAACTTGAGTACCCAGTCGTTGCGGAACCAGCGCAGGAAGTTGGCGTTCTCGACCCGGTTGGCATAGACCTTCACCAGTTGCAACGCCAGGTGCTGACTCGACTTGGCCTGTGCCGAGGTCAGCGCCGAAATGTCCAGGATCGCGTTGAGCCGGCCGAACGGGTCGTACACCGGCGCTGCGGTGCAGGTCAGCGGGATGTGGGTGGCGTCGAAGTGGTCACCCTGATGGACGGTCAGCGCCTGGCCGGTGGCGATCGCCGTGCCGACGCCGCAGGTGCCGGCACGGTGTTCGCTCCAATCGGCGCCCAGGTACAGGCCGGCCCGACGCAGCGCCGGGTCGAGCTGCAGGTCGCCGATGAAATCGACGGTGACGCCGCGCGAATCGGTGAGCAGGACGCAGTAGCCCATACCCGCCACCTGCTGGTAAAGCGCCTCGAGCCCGTGGCGCGCGATGTGCAGGAAGTCGTCCATGCGCTCCCGGTGTTCGCGCACCAGGTGCTGCGGCAGGATCACGGCCTCTTGCATCCGCGTCGGGTCCAACCGGTGGGTGTGCACGCAGCGCGCCCAGGACTCGCGAATGATGGTGTCGGGGGTGGCCGTACCAGGCAGCGGCAAGCCCTCGCCCGCGAGCGTCATCACCGCGTGGACGTGCTCTCGCTGTTGCAGTTCCATGGCTGTCTCCGGGCCGGAACGGGCCCCTGCCTGCGCCTCTCGAATCTGGCAATGTACACGGTGCATCGCGCTTCGGTGCACGTTGCGGAGGGTTTGATCACCTGGCCACGGCATCGCGACTCTGTGGTTAATCCGTCACGATGAGATGCCCCTGAACTTGGCCCGTGCGCTGCTGCCGGCAGCTACGCCGCTGAGCGAACAGGGCGGGGCGCATGCCAATGCCTTGGCGCGGCGCCTGGCCGCGCAGTCGATCACCGAGGATTCTTCAACCTCTTCACCCGTCAGCTCGCCGCGGTCGAATTGCGTTGGCCAGAGCTGAATGAGGTTGGCCGAGCGGCTGTACGTCTTCTGTGCATCGCTGCGACCGAGCGCACCGGAACGAATGTCCTGGCACAGCTGCAGGTTGAACTGCGGTGCGCGGCGCCGATACAGACCTCTGGATGACATCGGCCTTCTCTTGTTGACGGAACGGCCAGCGGATCAGTCTGATGTTCCCTGCCGGTCCAGCCGCAGGGGTTCACTCCAATGGTGGCGCAAATTGAGATCGGCCCGGACACCGACGAGGGACCGAGGGGCGACGCAGACGTGAAAGTACGCCAGTACCCCGACGAAAAGCCCCAATCCGCTCATGACGAAGACAGCCTTCTCGAGCCAGCGCCGTTTAGGGCAACGCTGAACAAGTCCACCAATTTGATGCGTGGTGCGTTGTAGTTCGATGAAGCAACAAACCCTCGCTGCAGCCGCCGATCAAGGCGCCGGATTCGAGCAGTACCGCCGAGCCACCCGACGCGATGTGTTCCTGGCCACGATGAACGAGATCGTTCCGTGGCAGGCGCTGTGCGCAGTGATCGAGCCGCACTACCCCAAGGCAGGCAATGGCCGCCCGCCGATCGGCCTGGAGCGCATGCTGCGCATGTACTTCGTGCAGCACTGGTTCAATCTGGCCGACGAGGCCTGTGAGGAGGCGTTGCTCGACAGCACGGCGCTGCGCCGCTTCGTGGGCATCGACCTGGGCCGCGAGCGCGTGCCCGACGGCACCA
>JBDTSN010000048.1:0-8771 GCA_039931145.1 Burkholderiales bacterium
CCACTGTTTGAGCGCAACGAACGAAGTGAGTGAAGCGAGTTCGGCGGCGGGCCACACGGCCGAGCAACGCAGGGAAGTCGGCGCAAAGCGCCGTCCGCGTAGGAGAAGTGCCGTGGACTGTCCGGGGACGCCTTTGCCGCGCAAGCCATCGCCTGGCTGTCCAAGCGCGCGTTTGCCGCGCAAGTCATCGCATTCCTGTCCGGCCGGACCTCGCTCATCAAAGCCTTCGTGCCCGCCAGCAACGTTTCGCGTCTGCAGCGTGAGGTAAGTGCTTGATGCAGCGCCTGAAAGGACCTTTGCGGTCGAAGTCCGTGGTTTCACTTCAGTACCGCCCTGCCGCCCGAAGGCGCTGACGCGCCCCTCGAGGGCAGCGAACGCAGTGAGCTTGGGGCAATTCCATCCTGCGGGAGTATGGCGCGGGTTGAACTCGATACCCGCCGTGCGGGGCGCCGCTACCATACCCGCAAAAGGAGACGGACATGCCGGTGATCGTCGTCGCCAATCCCAAGGGAGGGGTCGGCAAGAGCACGTTGGCGACCAACCTGGCGGGCTACCTGGCCCGGCGCGGACACGGCGTGATGCTGGGCGATATCGACCGCCAGCAATCCTCGCGCGGCTGGCTCGCGCTGCGCCCGGGCGGACTGCCGGAGATCGCCACCTGGCAAGTGCAGCATGGTGACGTGGTGCGCCCGCCGAAGGGCACGACGCACGCGGTGCTCGACACGCCTGCCGGTCTGCATGGCAAGCGACTCGACGCGGTCATGAAATTTGCCGATATGGTGCTCGTGCCGCTGCAGCCGAGCATCTTCGACATCCGCGCGACGCACGACTTCGTGCGTAGCCTGCAGGTGCACAAGCGAGCCTCCGGCGTGCGGCTTGGCCTCGTCGGCATGCGGGTGCGCGACCATACGATCGCCGCCGAGCAACTGCGCAGCTTTCTCGATCAGCTTGGCGTCCCGGTGCTCGGCTACTTGCGCGACACGCAGAACTACGTGCATCTCGCTGCGCGCGGCCTCACACTCTGGGACGTCGCGCCCGGCCGTGTCGAGCGCGACCTGGCGCAATGGCAGCCGATACTCGACTGGGTCGGGCAGCGACCGATCCCATCGCAATGAAAGGAAACGCATGCGCAGCTTCGACAAACTCGCCGATCTGGAGCCGCTTGTCGGCCAGCACATCGCTGACAGCGACTGGATCGGGATCGACCAGGGCCGCATCGACCAGTTCGCCGAGGCGACCGGCGACCATCAGTGGATCCATGTCGACCCGGTGCGCGCCGCGGCGGGACCCTATCGCACGACCGTGGCGCATGGCTTCCTGACGCTGTCGATGCTGCCCGAGATGGGCGCGAATGCGATGGAATTTCGTGACGTGCGCATGGGCGTCAACTACGGATTGAACCGGGTGCGCTTCACGTCGCCGGTCCCGGTTGACAGCCGGGTGCGCGGGTGCTTCAAGCTGATCGAGTACAAGGCTATCGAAGGCGGGGCCCAGATCACCCTCGACGTGACGATCGAGCGCGAAGGCGCCGACAAACCGGCGTGTATTGCGCAAGCGGTGTCGAGGCGCTATCTTTGAGCCCTGATCATGAAAGTGCTGCTCGTCGACGACCACCCGCTGATCCGCTCTGCGTTGCAGTCGGTCATCCAGGGGATGGGCGACGACATGTCGGTGGTCGGAGTCGGCAGTGCCCGGGAAGCGCGAGATACGCTGCGCGCGGCGAGCGACTATGACCTTTTGCTGCTCGATCTGCAACTCGGCGATGCGGACGGCTTCGACTTGCTCGTCGAGTTGCGTGCCGCGTATCCGTCGCTGCCGGTCGTCGTCGTTTCGGCGTCGGACCGCACGAGCGACGTGATCCGCGCCGTCGATCTCGGCGCGATGGGCTACGTGCCCAAGCGCGCGAGCAACGAGACGCTGTTCGAGGCGCTCAACCTCGTCATGCAGGGCGGCATCTACGTGCCGCCGATGACGCTCGGCTCGGAGCGCTCCGGCGCCAAGCTCGAAGGCGACACGGCGCCGGGCTTCCTCGCCATCGTGCGCGAACAGGCTGACGAGCCGGCGGCGCCGTCGCTCGCGTCGATCGGCCTCACGCCGCGGCAGACCGAAGTGCTCGGCCTCCTGTTACAGGGCAAGCCGAACAAATTGATCGCGCGCGAGTTGAACCTGTCAGTCGAGACCGTGAAGGATCACGTCGCCGCGGTGCTGCGCGCGCTCAACGTCAGTTCGCGCACGCAGGCGGTGCTCGCCGTCGGCCAGATGACGCGCGAGCAGGGCGACGGCCAGCCGCCTCCGTGGCGCCCGAGCACGCTGCGCTGACGCCGCGCTCCGTGCTGGCCGACGCCTCGCTCACCGTGCGCGCCAGCCAGAGCACATCGCCCGAGGCGGACGCAGCAGTCGCAGTCACCACGACCGACGCCGATGCACTGCTGCGCGACCGCGCGGCGGCGATGTTCTCGTACAACCCGACTTCGCTCGGCGGCCACGCACTCGGCGTGATCGTCATCGAACTCGCCTTCGCAGATGTTGCGCCCGCCGCGTTGCGCCTCGCGTGGGGCCTGAGCTTTGCTCTGCTCTGGCTGCTGCGTGTTGGACTCGCCTGGCGGATTGCGCGGCGCCCGGTGGTCGAGACGGCGGTGCTGCGTTCGCGCCTGCGGCGGTGGGTGATCAGCATGTTGATGATGGCCGCGCTGTGGGGCGTCGCGGCGTGGAGCTTCTATCCCTACGGCAGCGCGCTGCACCAGATCGCGCTGATCCTCGTCGCCTATACCTTCTGCGTCGCCTGCGTGCCGATACTTGCCCCGCAATTCAGGATTTATCTTTCTTTCGTCGCGCTGATCTACGTGCCGGTGATCGTGCGTGTCGCGTTGAACAACGGCAGCCTCGGCTTGCAGACGGCGGCGGTGATGGTCGCCGCGATGGCGATGACGATCATTCTTGGCCGCAACTACCGAAACGCATTCGATCGCGTCAGCCAGTTGCAGCGACGCACCGAAGCGCTGATGACGCAGCTACGGGCAGAGAAGGCAGCCGCCGACGAAGCGCGCCAGCAGGCCGAGGTCGCGCAGCGCGCCAAGACGCAGTTCTTCGCCGCCGCCAGCCACGACTTGCGCCAGCCGCTGCACGCGATGAGCCTGTTTGCCGAGGCGCTGCGCCAGCGCAGCCACGATGACGAGGTGATCCAGCTCGTCAACAGCATCAACGAGTCGGTCGACGCGCTCGAAGGCCTGTTCTCCGAACTGCTCGACATCACGCGCATCGATACCGGTGGTGTCGAGGTACGGCCGGCGAACTTCCACGTCGGCGCCATCTTCCGCAAGCTGCGGCTGCACTTCGAGCCGACCGCGTTCGAGAAGGGCCTTGCACTGCGCTTTCGCGGCGAGCAGCATCATGGCTTCGCCGACCCGCTGCTCGTCGAGCGCATCCTGCGCAACCTCGTCAGTAACGCGATCCGCTACACCGAAGACGGCAGCGTGCTCGTCAGTTGCCGGCGTCGCGGTGACCGGCTGCGGCTGCAAGTGTGGGACACGGGGCCGGGTATCGGCGCTGCCGACCAGCAACGCATCTTCGAGGAGTTTTATCAGCTGCCCGGCGACGCTGCGCGCGCGCCGCATCAGCAAAAGGGCCTCGGGCTTGGGCTCGCAATCGTCAAACGCCTCGCGGGGCTGATGGGCGAGCCGCTCGCGCTGCAATCGACGCCCGGCCAGGGCAGCATCTTCACGCTCGAAGTGCCGGTCGGCGAGGCGATCTCGGCACCGGCTCAGCCGTTGCCGGCGAAAGCGCCTCTCGGATTGACACTCGACGGAAAGCTGATCGTGATCGTCGAGGATGAGCCAGCGGTTCGCACCGGGCTCGAGGTGCTGCTCAAGGGCTGGGGCGCGAGCATCGCGAGCTTCGATGCGATGGACGCCGCGACGCAATGGGCATCAAGCTGCGACCCGCGCGTCACGAAACCTGATCTGCTGATCGTCGACTACCGGCTCGAAGCCGGCCACACCGGGACCGAGGTGATCGAGGCGCTGCGCCAGGCCTTCGGCCGCGGTGTACCGGCGATCATGGTCACCGGCAGCACGATGACCGGCCACGACGCTGAAGCCGAACGGCACGACTTCCACCTGCTGATCAAGCCCGTCGCGCCGAACAAGCTGCGCGCGATGATCGGGTTCAAACTCGGCTTGCGCAATGCGTGAATGCAGGCGCGCGACCGCGTTACACTGCGGTTTTATACAGTTATCGGGTTGCCTTGAATTGAGCGCATTGCCGACAAGACAGGAACGGATTTGAGCAGCTTGCCGAAAGCCGAACTCAGCGAGACGCGTAAGGGCCGAGGAGCGTTCTTCACTCCGCCGGAAATCTCGCAGTTCATGACAGAGTGGGCGCTGCGTTCATCGCAGGACGTCGTGCTCGAGCCGTCGTGTGGCGAGGCCGCGTTCTTGCTGCCCGCCGCGAAGCGGCTGCGCTCACTCGGCGCGCTCGAGCTTTCAATGCCTGAGCAACTTCATGGCCTCGACATCCACCGCGATTCGGTGGCCGAAGCCGGGCGGCTGCTCGCGTGCCAAGGGTTCAATGTGAGGCTTGAGGTGGAAGACTTCTTCGAGCGCAGCGCACAGCCTGCCTATGACGCAGTGGTCGGCAACCCGCCCTATATTCGCTATCAGAACTTCTCGGGTGCGCCACGACTCGCCGCGCTCGAAGCGGCATTGCGACAAGGCGTGCGACTGAATCGGCTTGCCAGCTCGTGGGCTGCATTTACGGTCCATGCCTCCGCATTCCTGAAGTGCGATGGGCGACTCGCCCTCGTGCTCCCGGCCGAACTGCTGGCTGTCAAGTACGCAGCCGAAATTCGCAGATTTTTGCTTCGCCGTTTCGCTCACGTGCGGCTTGTCCTGTTCGAGACGCTTGTCTTTCCAGGCGTGCTGGAGGAGGTCGTGCTTTTACTTGCCGAAGGGTCCGGCGGCGCTGAGCGCTTCGAGGTTTATCAGGCACGCGATGCTGAGGAACTCCGCGATGCTTCAGCGGCAAGATGGTTCGGTTTTACTCCGCGCGAAGACGAGAGTTGGACAGGGGCGTTGCTTCCTTCGCAAGCCTATGCGCTGTATGACGAAACGCTCGCTGGCCAGAACTTCGAAACCCTGTCGGACTGGGGGCAGACCTATCTTGGTGCAGTCACCGGCAACAACAACTACTTCTGCTTGAGACGTTCACAGGTCGATGAACTTGGGCTCGCCGACGACGAACTTGTGCGCATCTCGCCGCCGGGGTCGAAGCACCTGCGCGGTCTTGCACTGTCCGAAGCGGATTGGATGGAGTTGGTGCAGGCGGATGAGCGCTGCTTCCTGTTTGCCCCCGGTTCGCGGCCGTCCCGAGCAGCGCAGCGCTACATCGCAGAAGGTGAATCCAAGGGCGTTCATGAGGCCTACAAGTGCCAGGTGCGCGAGCCTTGGTGGCAGGTGCCGCTGGTGAGGCGGCCGGACCTCGTGTTCACGTACATGAACCACGACCGGCCGCGACTGTTGCGCAACGCCGCCGGAGTCCAACTCCTGAATTCGCTCTACGGAGTCCGCCTTCACGGCGAGCACCGCGAGCTTGGCGACGAACTGCTGGCAGTAGCTTCTCTCAACAGTGTGACCTCGCTCGGTGCCGAGGTCGTGGGCCGGTCGTATGGCGGCGGGATGCTTAAGCATGAGCCGACCGAGGCGGATCGCCTTCCGCTTCCGTCCCGGGAGGCGCTCGCATCCATCGCACCTCAACTGCTGGGCTTGCGGCCGCAGATCGATAGCCTTCTTGCTCGCAACGAAGTGTCGGCGGCGGCCGAGCGGATCGACGGCCTGATCTTGCGCGAATGCATGGGCATGAGCGATATAAAAGTCGCCGCGATTCGAATTGCGCGCGATGCCTTGCAGCAGCGACGTATGAACCGAGCGCGGGGCCAACGTGGCAAGAATTGACGACTTGCTCGCCGCGGCGCTGAAGTCGCTGCCTGTAAAGCCCGAAGACGGTGCGACGCAGACGACGAAGAAGCGCTACAGCGAGATGATGTCGCAGCAGGTTGCACTTGCACTTGGCACCGAGTTGCGTCTGCGCGGTCTGAAAGAAGCGCGACCCAACGATGGCAGCGCTGCCGGCGAGTCCGGCGCCGAACGTCGCATGGCCGGCGGCTTGGGCGCGAAAAAGGTGGACGTGACCTGGGCCACGGAAGAATCAGGGCTGCTATGCGCGATTTCGGTGAAGACAATCAACTTTTGCGATCGCAAGACGGGCAACTTCCAGAAGAACCTGATTAATCGGCGCGGCGACATGCTGATGGAAGCCGTGACGTTACACCGGCGGTTTCCCTATGCTGTGCTGGCGGGCTTCTTCTTCCTCGACAAGGACGCCGCGAATGACTCGACGCCAAAGCGTCGTTCGACGCTGATCAACGCGCACAACCGCCTGCAGCTCTTCACCGGGCGCATCGATCCTGCCGGGCGCGAAGAGCAGTTCGAACGTTTCTATCTGATCTTGCTCGACGCTTCGCCGGCGTCGGTTGTGCTTCGCCCGTTCGCTGTGGGTCAGCCGGAGATCGAGTTGACTTTCAACGAGATCATTGACGACATGCTCGAGCTCGTCTCCCAACGCAACCCTGACTTCTATGAATTCGTGGACGGTAAATTGATGAGCGCTTCGTAGCTGGTAGCGTCGGCGTTGCGCCCCACGAGACCCCGCCCGCCGGCTGTGCGGCGCCTTGTCTGCCGGCTCAATTCCACGCTGAGGCGATCAGCACCACCTTGCCCGAAATGCCGGGTTTGGACGTGGTCGCCGGCAACTCCACTTCGAGGCGCAATTTGTTGCCAGCAAGCGCGGTGTAGGCGAGCTTGCGAGTGGCGACGCCGACGCGGTTCGAGTCCCATCCGTACTTGACCGCCCAGTCGTCCCCCGCGGCCTGCGGCGGATCCATCGTCACGATCAGCTTGTCGCGAAACAGGTAGCTGCCCTCGTAGTGATGGTTCGGCCAGAAGGCGTTGTTCTTCTCGTAGTCGGGCACGCGCACGCGCACGTCCATCGCATATGACAGCGTCCGGTCATCCGGGTTCTTCGAGATGCGCGCCCGGTTCGCCAGAAAGACGGTCGAGAGGTAAACGTTCTTCGCGCCCGCCGCGCCCTGCGTCGTGAGCTGCTTGTGGGTGCGGCAGGCGGGAGAGTCTTCCTCGGCGACGCGGCGAGAGAGCAGCCAGCGCTTGCCGCGCGGGCTGGCGAGCAACTCGAACTGGTAGAGCGCGTTGACGTCGTCGTTCTAGAGTTCGGCAGGCAGACGCACCTCTTCGACCTCCAACCAGAGCTCGACGCGCACGTCGCCGAACAGGAAGCGCGTCAGGTTCTGGTACGCCTCCTCGCTGTTGACGATGCCGAAGAAGCCCGAGTGCGATCGGTAGCAATAGGCGGTGGCCGCGGTGCCGGTGATGTTGTCCTGGTCGTCCAGGCCCCAGACCGACGCGTTGGCGATCTTCACCAGCCCGTCGCTGCCCTGGCCGACGAAGGTGCGCGACAGGCCCTTGCCGGCGTCGTAGTCGCTGCGATTCGTGCCGACCATGCAGAAGATGCGCTCGAGCGGGAAGTCGCTTTCGCGCACGTAATCGACGCGGCCGTATTTCTTCAGCGCCGATTCGAGCTTCAGAAAGCCCGCCATGCGGTCGCGGTTGAAGTTGCTCATGTCGTTCGCGCTCAGCCAGCTCGGCACGTAGATACCGGCCACTTCGATGCCGTTGTGCGGCGTCGCGTACGTGAAGACCTTGTCGACAAGGCCGCGCGCGGCGGTGCTGCCGAGAGCGGGGTTTTGCAGGAAGGCGCGCACGACGAGGCCGCCCATCGAGTGCGCGACAAGGTAGCAGCGGAAGTCTTCCGGCTTGAGCGCACCGGCTTCCTGCGCGCAGACGAGATCGCGCACGCGCAGGATCAGCGTGTCAAGGCCGCGCGCGTAGGACTCGATCGTGCTCGCCTTGCCGTCGCCGAAGAGCGTCGAGCCGGCGTCGTAGTAGCGGTAGACGATGACCGAACGCGCCTCGATGCCGGCGTTGCCGCTGCGCGGCTGCCAGTCGGCGTCCATGATGTCGGTGCCGTGCTCGTAGACGTCGGAGTAGCCGAAGTCGCTGCCCAGGCGCAGCACCGGCGACTCGAAGATAAAGCGCTTGGGCGATGCGTCCTTGTCGATCGCCGCACGATAGACGGTCGAGCCGAGGTTGAAGCCGCAAAACGGATCGGACGCCGTCTCATCGCGCTCACCCTCGGTCATCGCGTAGCCGCGGACGTAGATGATGGGGTAGTAGGGGGCTTGCATGCGTGCTCCTTCGCGTTGTGGATGCGCCTGGCCAGCCAGCTGGCAACGCTCGCAACAAGATCGGCGCGGGTTTGTCCATCCCGACGCGAGATCCCGATGCAACAGGGGCTGCGTGCCTCAGCTCGGCGCGTAGGCGAGCCGCACGTAGATCGGCGCGAAGGCCTCCGCCTGCGTCACTTCGAGCAGGTGCTCGCGCGAAAGCTCGAGCAGCGCGATAAAGGTGACGACCATCACCGGCACGCCCCGATCGGCATCGAACAAATCCTCGAACAGTGCGAAGCGCCGGCCCTGCAGTCGGCGCAGCACGATGCTCATGTGCTCGCGCACGCTCAACTGCTCGCGGTTGATCGTGTGGTGCTGGATGAGCTTCGCGCGCTTCAGGATGTCGTGCCAGGCGTCGCGCAGTTCGCTCGGGTCGACATCCGGAAACCGCGGCTGCAGCGATTGCTCGATTGCG
>JBDTSN010000049.1:0-8693 GCA_039931145.1 Burkholderiales bacterium
CCGCCGCCGCCCATCGGCACGCCGAAGCGCTGCGTGCTGCCGAGCGCGATGTCGGCGCCGATTTCACCCGGCGGCACGATCAGTGTCAGCGCGAGGAGGTCGGCGCTCACGATGAAGGCCGCGTCGTGCGCGTGAATGCGCGCGGCGTCGGCGCGGTGATCGTGGATCGTTCCGTTCGTCGCCGGGATTTGCGCGAGGACGGCGAAATAGTCGCCGCCGTCGAGCAGGCGATCCCACTCCTCGGCCGAGTTCGCGAGTACAACCGTGATGCCGAGCGGCGTGGCGCGTGTGCGGATCACTTCGATCGTCTGCGGGTGCGCGTCACCGACGACGACGAAGGTGTCGCTCTTGCTCTTGACGCTGCGCCTGGCGAGCGTCATCGCCTCGGCGGCGGCGGTCGCTTCGTCGAGCATCGAGGCGTTGGCGATCGCCATGCCGGTCAGGTCGCAGATCATGGTCTGGAAATTGATGAGCGCTTCGAGCCGGCCCTGCGAAATCTCGGCCTGATACGGCGTATAGGCGGTATACCAGGCGGGGTTTTCGAGGATGTTGCGCAGGATGACACCGGGCGTGTGCGTACCGTGGTAGCCCTGCCCGATGAAGCTCTTGAGGACGCGGTTCTTCGCCGCGATTGCGCGCAGTTCGGCGAGCGCCTGCGCTTCAGTTGCGGGCGGCGGCAGTTGCATCGCCGTGCGGCGCACGATGTTGCCCGGCACGACAGCCTCGATCAGCGCGGCGCGCGACGCGCAACCGATGGCGTCAAGCATGCGGGCCTCGTCGGCCGCATCCGGGCCGATATGGCGCGCCGCGAATTCGGCCGCGCCTTCGAGGTCGCTCAGAGATTGGAGTGTTGTGGACATCAACATGGCATGGTCCTGCGCGAGGGCGCCGTCGACTGCGCGCGCGCCACAGCGTCGAATTGGGGCCTCGTCGCCGAGGTGAATGTTTCAGAGCGAAATCAGCGCGGGGTCAAAGCCGCTTGAGCAGCACGTCGTACTCGGGCACGTCCATCAGCTGGTCGTACTCGGTCATATCGGCGACGCGGACCTTGAAGAACCAGCCTTCGCCCATCGGGTCGGTGTTCGCGAGCGACGGGTTCGCGCGCAGCGCTTCGTTGACCTCGACCACTTCACCGCCGACCGGCATGCACAGATCCGCTGCCGCTTTCACCGACTCGACGACGCCGGCGACGTCGCCCTTGCCAAAGTTCGCGCCGACGGCTGGCAGATCGACGAAGACGATGTCGCCGAGCGCGTCCTGCGCGTGCAGTGTGATGCCGACGGTCGCGGCCTCATGGTCTTCGATGTTGATCCATTCGTGATCGGTCGTGAAGCGTGTCGTCATGGGTTGTCTCCCGGGCGTGGTCATATGAGGCAGGCAGGGTGCAGTGGAAAAAGTTGGTCGCGGCCTCAGCCGCGGAAATAGCGGTGGGGCGTGAAAGGCATCGCCTGCACGCGCATCGGCACCTGCTGGCCGCGCACCTCGGCGTAGACCTCGTGATGCAGCGATGTGTGATTGGCGGCGAGGTAGGCCATCGCGATCGGCTTGCCGACGGTTGGCCCAATCGTGCCGCTGGTGACGACGCCGATCCGACGCCCCTGGGTGTCGCTGAGCACGGCGCCTTCGCGTACCGGGACATGCTCGAGGCCGACCAGCCCGACCCGCTTGTGCGGCACGCCGCCAGTCATCTGCGCCTCGATGACTCTCGAGCCCGGATATCCGCCTTCGCGCGCGCCATCGATGCGGCGCACTTTCTGGATCGCCCAGGTCAGGCCGGCGTGGACCGGCGTGACGCGATCGTTGAGGTCATGCCCGTACAGGCACAGGCCGGCTTCCAGACGCAGCGTGTCGCGTGCGCCGAGCCCGGCAGGCTTGACTTCGGGCAGCGCGAGCAACGCGCGCGCAAGCGCTTCTGCCTGGTCCGCAGGGACCGAGATCTCGAAGCCGTCTTCACCGGTATAGCCCGAACGCGTGACGTAGCACATGGCGCCGTTCAGCGTGAACCAGCCGCCGCTCATGAACGTGAGTGAGGTGACGCCAGGATCCAACCTGATCAGCGCTGCTACCGCTTTCGGGCCTTGCAGTGCGAGCAAGGCCTGCTCAGGCAGTGGTTGCACGCGGCAACGGTGGCCGATGTTTGTCGTCAGGTGCGTGATGTCCGCCACTTTGCCGGCGGCGTTGACGATCAGCAGCAGATCGTTGCCGCCCCCGCCGTCAGCGCTGCCGCCGGCGCTGCGACGCGCGATCATCAGGTCGTCGAGGATGCCGCCGGCGCCATTTGTGAAAAACGCATATCGCTGCCGGTCGGCACCGAGGCCGAGCACGTCGACCGGCACGAGCGTTTCGAGCGCACGATCCGCATCGTCCCCGGTCAGGCGAACCTGGCCCATGTGCGAGACGTCGAACAGCACCGCGGCGCTGCGGCAGTGGCGGTGCTCGGCAAGGATGCCGCCGGGGTAGGAGACTGGCAGGTCGTAACCGGCAAACGCGACCATGCGGGCACCGAGCTCGATGTGCAGTGCGTGTAGCGGCGTGCGCTGCAGTTCGGTCGAAGAGGTGGAAGCGTCGTTCATCGCGAACCTTTCGAGGGCGTGGCAATCACCGAACTGTAAGCCGATGACGAAGCCCTCGCTGTCCGCTTTACCTGAGAGATTGGCGGCAAGCGACTACATCGCGCACCGCTTGCCCCTTCGGTGGGCCGGCTCGGGGCCGGCCTCTCTCCAGTGAGGAACACCGTGCGTTACCGCCCGGCGCTTGCCAGTCCTTTTGCCTGAGCGTTCGGGAAGCACCCGCAGCCTCCTGCGCCTTCGGCGGCTTGCGGGTCTGCGACCCGAAGCTCTCTCCTGACGGGCAAAGTGTATCAGTGGAGAGGCAACACACCTTCGCGCCGCCGGCGCGAGTAGCCTCGCACGCGATGTCGATGCATGCCGGGCCGGCGCAAGCATCGAGCGGTCGGGACTAAGATCAACGCTACAGCTTCCGAGGCATCGCCATGAGCATCTACGACAAGAATCTGGATCGCAACGCCGCCAACTTCGTTGCGTTGTCGCCGGTCAGTTTTGTCGAGCGCAGCGCCGAAGTCTTCGCCGATCTGCCGGCGGTTATTCACGGTGCAAGGCGCTACAACTGGGCGCAGACGCGCGATCGATCGGCGCGGCTCGCTGCGGCGCTGCGTGCGCTTGGGGTGAAGCGCAACAGCACGGTCAGTGTGATGCTGCACAACACGCCCGAGATGGTTGAGGCGCACTACGCGGTGCCTGCCCTGAATGCCGTGCTCAACACGCTCAATACCCGGCTCGACGCGGCGCTGCTCGCGTGGCAGATGAATCATTGCGAGGTGAGCGTGCTCATCGCCGACCGCGAGTTCGCACCGGTGATGGCTGAAGCGCTGCGCATCCTGAAGGCGGAACATGGCCGCGAGCCGGTCGTGATCGACGTCTGCGACAGCGAGTATGCCGGCGCGGGCGACCGGCTCGGCGCGCACGAGTACGAGGCGTTGCTCTCTGCACACGACCCTCTGCAGCACCTCGAAGGCCCGCAGGACGAGTGGGACGCGATCGCGGTGAGCTACACGTCGGGTACGACGGGCGACCCGAAGGGCGTCGTCACGCATCACCGCGGCGCGTACCTGAATGCGGTGTGCAACGCGGCGACGTGGACCATGCCGCACTTCCCGCGCTACCTTTGGACGCTGCCGCTGTTTCACTGCAACGGCTGGTGCTTCCCGTGGACGATCGCGATGCTCGGCGGCACCCATGTCTGCCTGCGCGGCGTCGTTGCCAAGAACATCCTCGACGCGATGCGCGAACACAGGGTCGATCACTACTGCGCAGCGCCGATCGTGCACAGCCTGCTGATCGCCGCGCCACCAGAGCAGCGCGAAGGCATCACCCAGAAAGTGCGCGGCATGGTCGCCGGCGCGGCGCCGCCGGCATCGATGATCGAGGGCATGGCGGCGATCGGGTTCGACATCACGCACGTCTACGGCCTGACCGAGGTCTATGGGCCGGCGTCGGTGTCCGTCAAGCGCGACACCTGGGCGGCAGAGAGCCTCTCTGAGCAGGCCAGGCTGAACGGTCGCCAGGGCGTGCGCTACCCGCTACAGGAAGGCATGACAGTGATGGACGCGAAATCGATGACCGAGTTGCCTGCCGACAGCGAGACCATGGGCGAAATCATGTTTCGCGGCAATATCGTGATGAAGGGTTACCTGAAGAATCCGAAGGCGACCGCCGAGTCGTTTGCCGGCGGCTGGTTTCACACCGGCGACCTTGCCGTGATCGAGCCCGATCGCTACGTGAAGATCAAGGATCGCAGCAAGGACATCATCATCAGCGGCGGCGAAAACATCAGCTCGATCGAGGTCGAGGATGCGCTTTATCGGCATCCGGCGGTGATGGCGTGCGCGGTCGTCGCCAAGCCTGACGCGAAGTGGGGCGAGACACCGCTTGCGTTTGTCGAATTGAAGGCGGGTGCGAGCGTGACGCAGGCCGATCTGATCGCGCACTGCAAGGGCCTGCTCGCAAGCTACAAGGCGCCGAAGGAAATCCGCTTCGAGGAGATACCGAAGACGGCGACCGGCAAGATCCAGAAGTTCCAGTTGCGCGAACGTGCCCGCTCGGCACAACCCATTGATTGAAGGAGGCGAACATGTCCGGACCCGACCAACCCCTGGTGCTGCGCGAAACCGATGCGCGCGGCGTCGTCACACTGACGCTGAACCGCCCGCTCGCGTTCAACGCCCTGTCTGAGGAGATGCTTAGCGCGCTGCAGGCCGAGCTCGACGTGCTCTCGAAAGATGAGTCGGCGCGCGTCGTCGTCCTCGCCGCCGCGGGCAAGGCGTTCTGCGCCGGTCACGATTTGAAGCAGATGCGCGCCGCGCCGTCGCTCGACTATTACCGCAAGCTCTTCGACCAGTGCGCGCAAGTGATGCTCGCAGTGCAGCGCCTGCCGGTGCCGGTGATCGCGCGCGTGCAGGGCATCGCCACTGCAGCCGGCTGCCAGTTGGTCGCGATGTGCGATCTCGCGGTCGCCGCGAGCACCGCAAAGTTCGCGGTCAGTGGCGTGAATCTCGGGCTCTTCTGCTCGACGCCGGGCGTCGCGCTGTCGCGCAATCTCGGGCGCAAGGCGGCGTTCGAGATGCTCGTCACCGGCGCATTCATCAGCGCTGCCGAGGCGCAGGTGAAGGGACTCGTGAACCGCGTCGCCGAACCCGATCAGCTCGACGCCGCGGTCGAGGCGCTCGTCGCGACGATCGTCGCCAAACCGCGTGCCGCGGTTGCGCTCGGCAAGGGGCTCTTCTATCGGCAACTCGAACACGGCATCGAAGCTGCGTATACCGACGCCGCGCAGACCATGGCGTGCAACATGATGGACGACTGCGCGCTCGAGGGTGTGCAGGCCTTCATCGACAAACGCCCCCCAACCTGGGCCGCGCCGCACAAATGACGACGGTGCGCCGGCTCGCGCGGGCGGCGACGATTGCGCTCATCGCGTGCGGTGCGAGCGCGGCACTTGCTAACGTGCAGTCCGTGGCGCGGGATGTCGCGCCGGCTGCCGTCTCGCCGCAACGTCTCGAGCTGCAGCGCCTCTACCCCGACGCAGCCCCGTTGTGGCTCGACGCCTCGGGTCAGGTGACAGGCAACGCGCGCGATGCGATTGCGCTGCTGACCGACTCTGCCAGCGATGGCCTCGATCCGACCGCATATGGCGTGGCATCGCTCGCCTCGCGCGCCGCCGGCCTGTCGGGCGCGTCGCCAGAAGCGCGCCTGGCGTGGGATGTCGAGCTGAGCCTGGCGATGCTGCGCTACCTGCGCGATCTGCACTTCGGCCGCGTCGATCCGAGGGCGCTGGGCTTTCGCGTCTCGCCGCCGCGTGCCGAAGTGCACGACATCGTTGCGATGCTTGCGGCAGCTGTCGCGACCGGGCGCGTCGCGCAATTGGCAGCCGAGCTTGCGCCGCCGTTGCTGCAATACCGGGAACTGCGCGATTCGCTTGGGCGCTACCGGCGCATTGCGCAGGACTCGCCCGCGACAAGCCTCGGTGTCCCGAAAGCGTCAGTCCGTGTCGGTGAGCCGTATGCCGATCTCGGCGCGTTGCGTGAGCGCTTGGTC
Organism: Burkholderiales bacterium; assembly: GCA_039931145.1. GTDB lineage: Bacteria > Pseudomonadota > Gammaproteobacteria > Burkholderiales > Burkholderiaceae_C > CAIKUF01. Next base: position 6,114 of record JBDTSN010000049.1, read on the forward strand.
GTACTCGGCGATCTGCCGGCCGGCACGCCGCTGGCAGCTGCGGCAAGCTACGACGCCGCGCTCGCTGCAGGAGTTGCGCAGTTTCAGGCGCGCCACGGGCTCGCGACCGACGGCGTGCTTGGCAAGTCGACGCTTGCCGAGCTGAACGTTCCGATCGCCGATCGGGTTGCGCAACTCGGGTTTGCACTCGAACGCATGCGCTGGCTGCCGCATCCCGACGGACGGCGCATCGTCGCGATCAACATCCCGATGTTTCGCCTCTGGGCGTGGAACGACGATGCCAGAGGCGCCAAGCCTGCGCTCGGGATGGATGTGATCGTCGGCCGCGCGCTGAAGACGCAGACGCCGGTGTTCTCCGATGAGATGCGCTACCTCGTCTTCCGGCCGTACTGGAACGTGCCACGCTCGATCGTGCGCAACGAGACGCTGCCGGCGATCGCGCGCGACCCGGGCTACCTCGCGAAAAACAACATGGAGATCGTTCAGGGCGAGAGCGACGCAGCACGGGTGCTGCCGACAACGCCCGACAGCATCGCGATGCTGCGCGATGGCGTCGCGCGTGTGCGCCAACGGCCAGGGCCAACCAATTCGCTCGGCCTTGTGAAGTTCATCTTCCCGAACGACGCCAACATCTACCTGCACAGCACGCCGGCAAAGTCGCTCTTCGAGCGCAGCCGGCGCGACTTCAGCCATGGCTGCGTGCGCGTCGCCGATCCGGTTGTGCTCGCTGCGTGGCTGCTGAAAGATCAACCGCAGTGGACGCGTGAGCGCATCGTCGCGGCGATGGACGAGTCGTACAGCCTGCACGTGAACCTGACGCAGCCGGTGCCGGTGTTGCTCTACTACGTCACCGCAATGGTCTCACCCGAGGACGGTAGTCTTCACTTTGCAGCCGATATCTACGGCCATGACGCGAGGCTCGCTCGCGCGCTGGCGGCGCTTCGCGATCAGTGAAGCTGCCTACCAGGCGCGCACCCGCCCGGTGTCGACGTGGACGAAGTTCGACTTCGGGTAGAAGCCGACACCGCCGGCACGCAAGGTGAGCGAAGCACTGCGCAACGCGGCGAGCGGCACGTCGCCGAGGCGAATGTCGATCGCCTGCCCGGTCATGTGCAGACTTTGGGTGGCAACGCCCGAACTGCGACCGTGCAGCATCGCGTTTGTCACCGGCGAGCGGTAGCCGGAGATGATCTCGAAAGGCTTGCCGGTGTCAGTCGCCATCGTCAAGCGGTACAGCAGATCGAGCAGGCCGGGGTCAATGTGCCCGACATCTTCGGTGCGGAAGTCGCGCAACAGGTGATCAACGGCGACGAGCGCGTCGGGCACATAGGCGCCGCCGCTGAAGTACTCGACGCTCAGTCGTTCACCCGTATGCAGATGGTCAAAACGCAGCGCACGCGGCACTTGCGTCGAGGCTCGCGCCCAGCGCGGCAGCGAAGTGAGCGCGGCGACAGGTGCGCCGAGCGCGCACGCGGAAACGAACGATCGGCGGGACAAGGCTTTCATCGGCACTACGGTGTATGACACCAGAGAACGGCACAAGTGGCGGCAAGTTTAGCGGCCGGCTCGATCTGGTCAACCCATTTGGTCAACCCATGGGGCCAACCAAAGCGCGCGCGAATCGCCTGCACGGCGTCGCGCGAAGCGCTGCAAGTACAGGTACAGCTTATCCGTCGTTTGCGCGCAGCATGTCCTTCGAGTCGGGGTAGAGGCGGACGAACAGGTCGATGCTCGCTGTGCGCAGCACGGCCTGCAGTTCGGATTCCACTTCTGCCCGCACGTCGTCGTTCGTGCGGCGCGACCAGATCGATTGCAACGCCTTGCGGCGCGGCGCGAGTGCGGCACTCACCTGGTCGGGCCAGAAGGCCGGGTGTTCGGAAGCGACCCAGTTGCCCCGCCCGCGGCCGAAATGCGCGACCGCCAGGTAGCCGAGCAGGGCCGAATGCACGAGCTCGTCGAGCACGTCGTCGGCCCAGGCGAGCGTCGGCTTGTCGACGCCTCGCACCAGGTTGAAGCCGCGCGCCAGGCCCGCCGCACTGAGCGCGCCGATCACGCCGCCTGCAAGCAGGCCGCCGCCGAGAGTGAGCCCGCCGCTCAGGATGTCAGCCTTGAGCCCGGCGAGCGCGCCGGTGACGATGCCGCCGAGCATGGCGGCCTTGCCCTCGCTCACCGGTTCACGCACCGCGAAGTGTTCGGCGAGGCGCATCAGCACCGCATCGGTCGCGTGCCCGTCGAGCCCGTGCAGGCGGATCAGTTGATCGGTCGTCGCGCGGATGTCTGCATCGAGCCGCTCGGCGAGCGCCTGCATGGCCAGCTCGCGCGGCGTGAGCTTGCCTTCGCGGCGCAAACCGATCGCAGCACCGACCTGCTGCAGCTTGCCGGCCCAGCCGTCGTCGCGCACCGCTTCGTGGTCGAACGCGGCGCGCACCAGACGCGCTGCGAGAACGTCCATCGAAGCGCGCCACACATCCCGGTGCTTGGCGCGCCAGGCGTGGGCCAGGCGCGCGAAAGCGGCGCTTCGACTTGCCGGCAGCACGTCGGCCAATGCATTGAGCAGCGTGCCTTCCTGCACCCAGCAGC
>JBDTSN010000050.1:0-8689 GCA_039931145.1 Burkholderiales bacterium
GCGGCATCGCGGTCGGCCTCGCGACCGAGGTGCCGAGCCACAACCTGCGCGAGGTGGCCGCCGCTGCCGGCGCGCTGTTGAAGGACGAGAAGCTCTCCGACGATGCACTGTTCGCGCTGCTGCCCGGGCCCGACTATCCCGGCGGCGGCCAGATCATCAGCAGCGCGGACGAGATCCGCGCCGCGTATACGAGCGGGCGTGGCTCGCTCAAGGTGCGCGCGCGCTGGAAGATCGAGGAACTCGCGCGCGGCCAGTGGCAACTCGTCGTCACCGAGCTGCCGCCCGGCGCAAGCAGCCAGCGCGTGCTCGAGGAGATCGAAGAGATTACGAACCCGAAGGTTCGCGCGGGCAAGAAGGCGCTGTCGGCCGAGCAGTTGCAACTGAAGGTGAGCGTGCTCGCGGTGCTTGACGCGGTGCGCGACGAATCCGGCCGCGAGGCTGCGGTGCGCCTCGTCTTCGAGCCGAAGACGCGCACTGTCGAGGTGCAGGAGCTGGTCGCGACGCTACTCGCGCATACCAGCCTCGAGAGCTCATCGAGCATCAACCTGACGATGATTGGCGCCGACGGCAGGCCGACTCAAAAGAGCTTGCGCCAGATCCTCGTCGAGTGGCTCGGCTTTCGACAACGGACCGTCGAGCGCCGCACGCGGTATCGGCTCGCGAAGGTGCTAGCCCGTATTCACATCCTCGAAGGGCGGCAGCTCGTGCTGCTCAACATCGACGAAGTGATCCGCATCATCCGCCAGGCCGAGGAGCCGAAGCCGGCGTTGATCGAGGCCTTTGGTCTCAGCGATCGCCAGGCCGAGGACATCCTCGAGATCCGATTGCGTCAGCTCGCGCGACTCGAGGCCATCAAGATCGAGCAGGAGCTGAGCAACCTGCGCACCGAGCAGGGCAAGCTAGAGGGCATCCTCGCCAGCCCGGCCGCGTTGAAGCGCACGTTAGTGAAGGAAATCGAGGCCGATGCGAAGCAGCACGGCGACGAGCGCCGCACGCTGGTGCAGGCCGAGAAGCGCGCAGTGGCCGAGATCCGCCTCATCGACGAACCGGTGACGGTCGTCGTCAGTATCAAGGGTTGGGTGCGTGCGTTGAAGGGGCACGAGATCGACCCCTCGACGTTCGCGTTCAAGTCGGGTGATGCGCAGTACGGCCACTTCGCGTGCCGCAGCGTTGACACGCTCGCTGTGTTCGGCAGCAACGGCCGCGTCTATTCGGTCGCGGTCGGCGCGCTGCCTGGCGGACGCGGCGACGGCCAGCCGATAACGTCGCTGATTGAACTCGAGGCAGGCACGCAGCCGCTGCACTACGTCGCGGCCGCGGCCGATCAAGTGTTCGTGCTCGCCGGCAGCGGCGGCTTCGGGCTGCTCGCAAAGATGGGCGATCTGCTCACCCGCCAGCGCGGCGGCAAGACCTTTCTTGCGCTCGAAGCCGGCGAGTTGCCGATCGCGCCGAGCGCGGTGCCGGCCGACGATCTGCTCGGCCAGCAACTCGGTTGCCTGTCGGCGGGCGGACGGCTGCTCGTCTTCCCGCTCGATGAACTCAAGCACCAGCCCAAGGGCGGGCGCGGATTGACCTTGATGGACGTCGATGCGAAGGACCCACTCGTGAGCGTCGCCGCTTTCGGGCAGGCACTGCGCGTGTTCGGCACCGGCCGCGGTAGCAAGCCGAAGGAAGAGGTGCTCAAGGGCAATGCGCTCGCAGAGCATGTCGGCCGCCGCGCGCGCAAGGGCAAGTTGGTGCAGGGTATGAAGGCGCAGCGCGTAACCGCGGCCTGATCGACGCTCGAAGCAGACCAGACACATGGGCCGATCCGGAAAACGCTCGAAGCCGCCAAACACGACCACGCGGCCGACCTCTGCAAAGCGTCGCGACGCTGCGCCCGAAGTGTCTGTCGCGCCCGCTGCGCGAACTGGCGATGCGCCGGCCGCGCGGCGCGTTGCCATCGCCGCACACCCGCGCTATCGCTACATCTGGGTCTCGCTGGTGGCGCTGGTGCTCTTGATCGGCGGCATCGTCATCTGGCTGACACGCGCGCAGGCACCGCTGCAGTCGCAGCAAACCGCCGCGACTTCGGCTGGCGCGGAGAGCCAGGTCATTGGAGGGGCCGCTTCGAGCGCAAACGTGACGGGCGCCATGGTAGCCAGCGCCATCAGCCCTGCCTATGTCGACAACGCGCTGTGCGTCGGATGCCACCAGAGCGCCGCTGGGCAGTGGAAGCAATCGCACCACTTCATGGCGATGGCGGCGCCGACACCCGAAACAGTGCGTGGCGACTTCAACAACACGAGCTTCAAGCACCAAGGCGTGACGACGCGCTTCTTCCGTCGTGACGGCAAGTACTTTGTCAACACCGACGGGCCGGACGGCAAGATGACCGATTTCGAGGTGAAGTACACCTTCGGCGTCGATCCCTTGCAGCAGTTTCTGATCGCGACGACGGGCGGCCGGCTGCAGCCGTTGACGATCGCCTGGGACACGCGCAAGAAGCGCTGGTTCCACCTCTATCCGCACGAACTGGCGTCGCCCGGCGATGTGATGCACTGGACCGGCCGCTACCAGACGGCGAACACGATGTGCATTGCGTGCCACACAACCGGCTACGAGAAGCACTACGACGCCGCGACCGACAGCTTCGACACGCACTGGAAAGAGCCGAACGTAAGTTGCCAGGCGTGCCACGGCCCGGGCTCGGCGCACGTCGCCTGGTCGAAGGGGCGACAGCCGGGTGAGGGCGGGTACGCCTTGGCTGCGACGTCCGGCGTCGCGCCGCATGCCGCGGCCGCGAGCGCGCCACGCTTCGGCCTGACGATGGACTTCGCCGCGACCGGGAACGAGGCGCAGGTCGAGGTCTGCGCCGCCTGCCATTCGCGACGCAGCGAACTGACCGGTACGCAAACCGCGGGCACGCCGCTGCTCGACGAGTTCATGCCCGCCCGGCTCGACCCGGGGCTCTACTACGCCGACGGCCAGCAGCACGCGGAGGTCTACGTCTATGGCTCGTTTCGCCAGAGCAAGATGTATGCACAAGGCGTGCGTTGCACCGATTGCCACGACGCGCACACGCTCAAGCTGAAGGCCGAAGGCAGCGGCGTGTGCCTGCAATGCCATCGCGAGACGCCGAACCCGCGCTTTCCGAGCGCGGCGGGCAACTTCGATTCGCCGGCGCATCACTACCACAAGGCGGGCAGCGCAGGCGCGCAATGCGTCGCCTGCCACATGCCGAGTACGAACTACATGCAGGTGCACGCGCGGCCGGATCACAGCCTGCGCATTTCGCGACCGGACCTGGATGCGGTGACCGGCGCGCCGGATGCCTGCACCGCGTGTCACAAGGGCAAGCCGCCGGCCTGGGCGGCGAAGGCGATCGATGCCTGGTATGGCCCGAAGCGCCGCCCGCACTACGGTACGACGCTCGCCGCTGCGCGTGCCGGCGAGCCCGGCGCCGATGCGGCGCTCGCCATATTGGCCGGCGACGCGACCCAGCCTGCCATCGTGCGCGCCACAGCGCTGGCCGCGCTGCGCGCCTATCCGCGGGGCGACGATGAAGTGCGCCTCAAGGCGACGCACGACGCCGATGCCGAAGTCCGCGCCGCGGCCGCCGACAGCCTGGAAGGCGCCGACCCGACGCTGCGCGTGCGCGCGCTCGCACCGCTGTTGTCCGACCCGGTGCGCGGTGTGCGAACGAGCGCCGCGCGCAGCCTGGTCGGTGTCGACCGAGCGCTATTCGATGCGGCGCAGCTTCGCGCATTGGACGCCGCGCTCGCCGAATACATCGCGGCGCAGAAGGTCGCGCTCGACATGCCAGGTGCGCGATTGAATCTGGCCGTGATCTACCAGCAGACCGGCGAGCCGGCGCTCGCCGAGGCCAACTACCTTGCCGCGCTGAAGATCGACCCCGACTTCACTCCCGCGCGCGCCAACCTCGCGCAGTTCTACAGTGCACGAGGCCAGCCGGCGGCCGCCGAGCAGGTTCTGGCTGTTGGTGTGAAGCGCCTGCCGGCGCAGGGCGAACTGCAATACTCACTCGGCCTCGTGCTCGCCGAGCAGGGTAAGTTGCCCGAAGCCGCCGTCGCCCTCGAGCGCGCCGCGAAACTGCTGCCCGATCGATTCCGCGTGCACTACAACCTCGCACTCGCCTTGCAACAGACCGGCAAGCCGCGCGAAGCGGAACGCGCCTTCATCGAGGCCCGAAGGCTGAACCCGCAGGACCCGGCGGCGCCCTATGCGCTCGCAGTGCTCTACGCACAGCAGCAGCGCTTTGGGGACGCGCTGGCGGCGGCGGAGCAGGCACAGCATCTGGCGCCAGGCAATCCACAGATGGCGCAGATCGTACAGCAACTTCAATCGCGCGCGCAGCCTGGGCAGCACAAGTGATCCGAACGACATTTGACTACACGCCTCGGGCCCGGGCCACAATGACTTCCGGTTGATGTTGAGGATGAAAGCATGAATTGCATAGCCGGTGCGACAAATTTCGTCCACCGCATGAACTGCAGGACGTTCGAGCTTTTACAAGGCCACACTCGATGACAGGCAGTTCGAAAGTACGTTCAACACGCGGCGGGGCGCAAGCCGCGCTCATCACCGGCGCGTCATCGGGCATCGGCGAAGCGCTTGCGCGCTGCTTTGCACGTGACGGCATCGATCTGGTGCTCGTCGCGCGCGGCGCCGACAAGTTGAAGGCGCTCGCCAGCACGCTCGCACAGGAGTTCGGCGTGAAGGCGGTTGCGTTGGCGGCCGATCTTTCGGCTCCTGAGGCGGCGGCCACGCTTGCGGCCGGATTGCGACGCCGACGTATCGGGATCGATGTCCTCGTCAACAGCGCCGGCGTCCTTGAGCAGGGCGGCTTCGTGAGCATGCCACCCCGGCGCATGCAGCCGATGATCGATCTGAATGTCGGTGGGTTGACGGCCATGCTGTCGGCGTTTGTCCCACCGATGGTCGAGCGAGGCCGGGGACGGATTCTGAACGTCGCGTCGATCGCCGGTTTTCAACCGGTGCCGTCGCTCGCGGTCTATGCCGCGACCAAGGCCTATGTGCTGTCGCTCACCGAGTCGCTTGCAGAAGAGTTGCGCGGCAGCGGCGTGACCGTGACAGCGCTATGCCCCGGCATCACGGCGACGCCGATGCTCAGCGCCGCGGTTGCATCCAACGCGCAAATCGCAAGGCTGCCCGCCTTCGCAATTGGCGATGTCGAAGCCGTCGCCGCCGAAGGCTATCGCGCCTGTATGCGAGGCGACGTGGTTTGCGTGCCGGGCGCGCTCAACAAGGCCGCGACGCTCGCCGGTCGGGCTGCGCCGAAGTGGCTTGTGCGGCGCATCGCGGGCGCGATTGGCCGAAACGGGATGTGATGTTGCTGGGTCGCCGCATTGCGGCGCCCGTCCCTAACGGGTACGCAATGCACTCATGTCTTGAACCTGATCAGCAGGTTCAATATCTTCCTCGCACGACCCGCATAGGGCGGCTGGAACAACATCTGGATCGCCGAGAACCGCCCCTGATAGAAAACCGGGCGCAGCTTCGAGAAGGTGTTGAATCCCTCCTGCGCGTGGTAGTGCCCCATGCCGCTCGCGCCGACGCCGCCGAATGGCAAGTCGTGCTGGCCGACGTGGAGCAGCGCCTCATTGACCGAGACGCCGCCCGACATCACGCGTGAGATGTAGAACTGCTGCAGCTCGTGGTCGTTGGTGAACGGGTAGATTGCAAGCGGCCGGTCGCGGGCGTTGACGTAGTCGGCGACTTCCTGCTTGTCGCGGTAGGTGCGCACCGGCAGGATCGGGCCGAAGATCTCGCGCTGCATCAGCTGCATGTCCTCGGTCGCATTGAGCACGATGTGCGGCGCGAACTTGCGGCGTTCGGCGTCGAGCGTCTGTCCTTCGGCCAGGTTGACGAGCGTTGCGCCCTTGGCGCGTGCATCGTCGAGCGCAGCTTGCAAGCGGGTGAACGAGCGCGCGTCGATGATCGACGTGTAGTCGGCGCCGTTCAGGTTCGGGTAGCGCTCGGCGACGAGGCGCTTGCAGTGCTCGACGAACTCCGGCACTGCCCCTTCCGGCAGGAACGCGTAGTCGACGTTGGTGCAGATCTGCCCCGCGTTGAGCATCTTCACCCACATGATGCGTTCGGCCGCGGTCTTGATCGGGAAATCCGGCCCGACGATCGCCGGCGACTTGCCGCCGAGCTCGAGCGTGACCGGCGTCAGGTTGCGCGCGGCGCTCGCCATCACCGCGCGGCCCGTCGCGCCGGAGCCGGTGAACAGCAGATGGTCGAAGGGCAGCGACGAGAACGCCGGACCGCGCCCGCCGCCGTCCTCGAAGAACTTCAGCTTATCCTGGGGGAAGTACTGCGGGCTGAGCCGTGCGAGTAGCGCCGCGAGATGGCGTGAGTTCTCGGACATCTTGACCATCGCCCGATTCCCGGCGGCGAAGATCGCCGCGAGCGGCGCGAAGCTCAGGTTGAGCGGGAAGTTCCACGGCACGATGACGCCGACGACGCCGAGCGGTTGCGGGATGACGCGGTTCTTGGCGCCCGGGTAGGTTATGAAATCGACGCGGCGCTTCTGCGGCTTCATCCAGCGCTTGAGGTTCTTTGCCGCGTCCTGGATCGTTTCGAGGACGACGAAGTACTCGGCAAACAGGGTCTCGAACTCGGAACGGTTGCCGTAGTCCAGATTGATCGCAGCGACGAGCGCGTCGCGGTTCTCCTTCAACAACCTGGCGAGCGCCTTCAGGTCGGCGCTGCGCGCGGCGTGCGTCGGCTCAGGGTCGGCGAGGTAGGCGGCGCGCTGGGCGTCGAAGCAGTGCTTGAACTCGGCCGGCATCATCATGGCGTCGAGATTGAAAACAGGGGCGTTCATGGCGGGACTCTCCGTGGCTCTGGCGATCGGCCCATTGTGACGCCGTGGCCTAGAGCGTGCACCCTTCACGCTGGCCGCACTTGCCAGGCGCTCGACGCCGCTGCGCTGTGGCGGCGAAGCCGCATCGGGGGCGAACGGGGTACCCCTGCCGATGACGCCAGCTTCGGCCTGGCCTTAGACTGCGCGGGCATCGCGGAAGCTGCGCACGGCGCTGGCCACAGGTTGGTCCGCAGCGTCCCGCACTGGAGACTTTCTTGCAACCTACGAACATTGCCGATCCCGCCTATTTCCACAAGGTCGTCGATTGCCAATTGGCTTGCCCGGCCCACACTCCGGTTCCCGAATACATCCGCTTGATCGCTGCCGGCCGCTACGCCGACGCCTACATGGTGAACTGGGTGTCGAACGTCTTCCCCGGCATCCTCGGCCGCACCTGCGATCGGCCGTGTGAGCCGGCGTGCCGCCGCTCGCGTGTCGAGGAAGGTAGCGGGGAAAAGCCAGAACCCGTTGCAATCTGCCGCCTGAAGCGCGTCGCCGCCGACAACAAGGGCGATGTGCTCGCGCGCATGCCCAAGGTCTCGACGCGAAAGGGCAAGCGCGTCGCGTGCATCGGCGCCGGGCCGGCGTCGCTTGCCGTCGCGCGCGATCTGGCGCCGCTCGGCTATGCGGTGACGGTGTTCGACGCCGAGGCAAAGGCAGGCGGCTTCATGCGCACGCAAATTCCGCGCTTTCGGCTGCCCGAATCGGTGATCGACGAGGAGACGGGCTACATCCTCGACATGGGCGTCGAGTTCCGCGCCGGCGAGCGCATCGAGTCGATGAAGGAATTCCTCGCGCGCGGCGAGTGGGATGCGGTCTTCGTCGGTTGCGGCGCGCCGCGTGGGCGCGATCTGCGACTGCCTGGCCGCGAGGAGGCGGCAGCGAACATCCACATCGGCATCGACTGGCTTGCTTCCGTCTCGTTCGGCCACATCGAGCGCATCGGCGCGCGCGTCATCGTGCTCGGCGGTGGCAACACGGCGATGGACTGCTGCCGCTCGGCGCGTCGCCTCGGCGCAAGCGACGTGAAAGTGATCGTACGTAGCGGCTTCGACGAGATGAAAGCCTCGCCGTGGGAGAAGGAGGACGCGCGGCACGAAGGTATCCCGATCATCAACTTCCATGTGCCGAAAGCCTTTGTCCATGAAGGCGGCGGGCTTGTCGGCATGCAGTTCGAGATCGTCGAGGCGCAGTACGACGACGCGGGTCGGCGTTCGCTGGTTCCGACCGGCGCGCCCGATGTGTTCTTCGAGTGCGACGACGTGCTCGTCGCCGTCGGCCAGGAAAACGCGTTCCCGTGGATCGAGCGCGATAGCGGCGTCGATTTCGACCGCCATGGCCTGCCGGTGCTCGACGCGGTAACGCTGCAATCGACACGGCCGGACGTGTTCTTCGGCGGCGACGCGGCGTTTGGGCCGAAGAACATCATCACCGCCGTCGCCCACGGCCATGAGGCTGCTGTCTCGATCGACCGTTTCCTGCACGGCGAGGACGTTCGCAAGCGGCCCGCGCCGCACGTGAACCTGATGTCGCAAAAGATGGGCATCCACGAGTGGAGCTATGACAACGCAATCTCGAACGACCTGCGCTTCAAGGTGCCGTGGGCGGCCGCGGAGAAGACGCTTGCGAGCATCAAGGTCGAAGTCGAACTCGGCTTCGACGCCGCGACCGCGTTGAAGGAGGCCGAGCGCTGCCTGAACTGCGATGTGCAGACGGTGTTCTCCGCGCCGGCATGCATCGAGTGTGACGCCTGCGTCGACATCTGCCCGATGGACTGCATCACGTTTACCGCGAATG
>JBDTSN010000051.1:0-8645 GCA_039931145.1 Burkholderiales bacterium
CGCTCAAACAGTGGCGGCGAGTCAGTCTACGAAGCGCGCTGGCGCGCGCGGCCACACGTCCTGCGCTACTCGGCGCTCCGCAGGCGCGCCGTCGCCTGCCCGGGCACGCCTTTGCTGATGCATTTGTTCTACGCGGCGCAAGAGAAGAACCGTCGCGACGGGCGGTGCCCGGCGGGGGCGATTTGTGGAGCGACGAGGATCGCAGGCCAGGGGTCGGCGCGCGCAGCGCGCTTCGTAGACTGACTCGTCGCAACTGTTTGAGCGCAGTGAGCAAAGCGAACGCAGCGAGTTCTGCGACGCGACCCCTGGGCGAGAACCGCAGTGCAGTCGGCGCACAGCGCCGACCGCGGAAGCATGAGCCCCCGCCGGGTACCGCCTGGCGCGACGCGCAAGCGCTCCAGATCGAAGCCTTTCCGCGGACGGTAACCAGGGCCCGTGACCAAGCTTCAAGACCGCAGCCTTTCATGCGTTGCACATGGCACGCGCGCCAGAATCATCTGAGCCGGAGTTCTCTTCGATGACCGATGTGCTTCGCGTCCTGCTCGTCGATGACGAAGAACTCGCGCGCATGCGGCTGCGCAGTCTGGTCGGCGAATGTGAGTCGCCGCGTACCGAAGTCGTTGGCGAGGCCTCGAACGCGGTGCAAGCGCTTGGCTGGCTTGCCGAGCACGATTGCGACGTGCTGCTGCTCGACATCGGCATGCCCGGCAAGGACGGCGTTGCGCTGGCCACAGAGTTGAACCAGCGCGAGACGCCGCCGGCGATCGTGTTCGTCACTGCACATGCCGAGCGCGCGCTCGACGCCTTCGAGTTGAACGCGGTCGACTATTTGACGAAGCCGGTGCGTCGCGCGCGGCTGGTCGAAGCCTTGCAGCGCGCGGCGCAGCGCAAGGCGGCGCAATCGGCGACGCTAGCCGCGGCTGGCGAACCGCCGGTGATCGTCGTCACCGAGCTGGGTCGCGTCGTGCGCGTGCCGCTGCACGAGGTGCTTTACCTCAAGGCCGAGTTGAAGTACGTCACGCTGCGCACCGCCGAGCGCACGTACGTGCTCGACGAAGCGCTGAGCGATCTCGAATCGCGGCTCGGCGAGCACTTTCTTCGCGTGCACCGCAATGCGCTCGTCGCGCGCCACGCGCTGCGAGAACTCGAGCGGCGCAGCCTCGGTGGCGACATCGACGATGAAGGCGCCGAAGGCTGGGCGGTACGCGTTGCGCCGGTCGACGAATGGCTTGCCGTATCGCGTCGCCAGCTTGGCGCGGTGCGTGACGCAATGCGCGAGTCCGGCAGCGGCTGATGCTGCGGCCGACCGTGCCGCGTTTCAGTGAAGTGACGCGTTCAGTGCCGCCGCAGAATCGCCGAAGGCGTAGGTGTCCATACCCAGGCTCGACAGCGTGACGCCTTCGTAGAGTCGCAGCGGCGTCGGCGATCGCCCGCCCGCGCCGGCCGCCGGATACCAGGGCAACAGGTGTTCCTCGGTCGGATGCATCAGCGCGGCGTGTGGCGCGCGGGCGCGATAGTCGAAGAGCGCGTCCCAGTCGCGCGCCGCACTGCGCTCGGCAAACCAGGTTCTAAAGGCAAGGCTCTCGGGAAGCTCGTCGCTGTCCGCGGTGTCGGCGCCATGCCGGCTGCTGGCGCGTTGTGGCCGAGCGGAAGAGACGAGCCGCAAGTTGTGCGTGATGCTGCCGCTGCCGAGCACGAGCACACCTTCAGCCCGGAGCGCGGCGAGCGCCTCGCCAAGCGCGAACAGCTTCGCCGGCGGCATGGCGGGGACAAGCGCGAGCGGCAGCACCGGCACGTCGGCTTGCGGGTACAGAAACCGCAGCACGGTCCAGATGCCGTGGTCGAGCCCGCCGCGATCGACGCGTGGCGCCGTGATGCCAGCCGCAGCGAGCCGCGACTCGACGTTTTCGGCCAAGACTGGTGCACCGGCCGTGTCGTAGCGCAGCGCGTAGAGCGCATCGGGGAAGCCGCCGAAGTCGTGCACCGTGTCGTGCTGCGCGGCGGCCAGCAAAACCGGTTCGCGCGCCGTCGTATGGGCCGAGATTACGAGCACCGCGCGCGGGCGGCCGAACGTGGCGTCGATCGCCGGGCCGAGACGTTGCAGGAAGGCACCGGCCGCGCCGGGTTCGAGCGCGATCATCGGCGAGCCGTGCGAGACGAAGAGCGAGGGCAGGTCCATGGCTGCATTGGATCACCTGCGGATCGTAGTTGCATTCGCATGTCTTGAACGCACCGTTCTGTGCCGGGCATGGTGGACGCGGAGGGCAAACGCCACACGTCTGGCCGGTCCATAGCCTCTGATCCGGCTTTGCGCCAGCGCTGCGGTATCGTCGCGCGGTCGTTTGGCGATCCTTCCGTGATCGCTTCGGCCTTCCCCACGATGACAAGCAGCAGCAACGCACGATCTCCGGCCTGGTGGGCGCTCGCCGCGCGCCAGTTGGCGCGCGACTTTCGCGCCGGCGAATTGCGCCTGCTCGCGCTCGCCGTGCTGCTCGCGGTGGCGGCGCTGACAGCGGTCGGCTTTTTTGCCGATCGTCTCTCAGGTGAGTTGACGCGCGACGCGCGCCAGTTGCTCGGCGGCGATGCAGTCATCGCGAGCGACCAGCCGGCGCCGGCCGAGTTCGCGGCGAAGGCGCGCGAGTTGGGTTTGAAAGTCGCCGTGAACGCGACCTTCCCGAGCATGGCGCGGGCGAGCGATGAGCGCGGTGGCGCGTCCAGGCTCGTCGCCGCGAAGGCAGTCGGCGCGGCCTACCCGCTGCGCGGCAAGCTGCAATTGAAGGACGCTGCGGACGCTCCGGTGCAAGACGTCGCGCAGGCGCCGTCGCCCGGCGAGGTCTGGGTCGACGCGGCGTTGCTCGACGCGTTGCATCTGAAGCTCGGCGACGAGCTGCTGCTCGGCGATGCTGCGCTGCGGCTCACGCGGATCATCGTCCTCGAGCCGGATCGCGGCGCGGGTTTCATGAGCTTTGCGCCGCGCGTCATGTTCAATCAGGCCGAGCTGCCGGCGACCGGGCTGATCCAGCCGGCGAGCCGCGTGACCTACCGCCTCGCGGTCGCTGCCCCGGCCGGGCGCGACGCGGCGGTGCGCGAGTTCGTGGCCTGGACCGAGGCGCGCATCAAGAGCGAGGCGCTGCACGGCGTGCGCATCGAGTCATTCGAATCAGGCCGGCCCGAGATGCGCCAGACGCTCGATCGGGCGGAGAAATTCCTCAATCTCGTCGCGCTGCTCGCGGCGCTGCTCGCGGCGGTCGCGGTCGGCATCGCGTCGCGCGACTTCGCGAATCGCCATCTCGACGACTGCGCGATGCTGCGCGTGCTCGGCCAGCCGCAACGCACGATCGCTTTGCAGTACATCGCCGAGTTCGCCGCCGTCGGCGTGCTTGCCAGCGTGGCCGGGGTCGCGATCGGCTTCGCGGTGCACTATGTCTTCATCTGGCTGCTCGCGGGGTTGGTCGGCGCCGCGCTGCCGGCGGCGAGCGCGTGGCCGGCACTGTTCGGCATTGGCGTCGGCCTCACGTTGTTGCTCGGCTTCGGGCTGCCGCCGGTCCTGCAACTCGCGCGTGTGCCGCCATTGCGCGTGATCCGGCGCGACGTCGGCGCATTGAAGCCGGCGTCGGCAGCCGTGCTTGCGGCGGGCATGCTCGGCTTCGTTGCGCTGCTGCTCGCGGTGGCGAGCGACATCAAGCTCGGCATGATCGCAGTCGGCGGCTTTGCCGCCGCCGTCGCGCTCTTCGCTGCGGCGTCGTGGATTGCGGTGCAGGTCTTGAAGCGCGCGGTGCCGGAGTCACGCGCACCGCGCTGGATGGTGCTCGCGACGCGCCAGATCGCGGCGCGGCCAGCGTTCGCGGTGTTGCAGGTGTCGGCGCTCAGCGTCGGCCTGCTCGCGCTCATCCTGCTCGTGCTCTTGCGCACCGATTTGATCTCGGCCTGGCGGCGCGCGACGCCGCCCGATGCGCCGAACCGCTTCGTCATCAACGTCCAGCCCGATCAGAGCAAGGCGTTTCAAGCGCACCTGCGCGCGGCGGGTGTCGAGCACTTCGACTGGTACCCGATGATTCGCGGCCGGCTCGTCACCGTGAACGGCAAGCCGGTGACGCCAGACGATTACATCGAAGATCGCGCCAAGCGGCTCGTCGATCGCGAGTTCAACCTCAGTACCGCGGCTGACCTGCCGGCGTACAACGAGCTCGCTGGCGGGCGCTGGCAACCTGAGGAAGCCGATGCGATGAGCGTCGAGGAAGGGCTCGCTACCTCGCTCGGCTTGACGCTCGGCGACCGCTTGCGCTTCGACATTGCAGGCGTGCCCGTCGAGGGCCGCATCACGAGTCTGCGCAAGGTCGATTGGGCCTCGATGCGGGTCAACTTCTTTGTCATGTTTCCGCACGCGCAGATGCCCGATGTGCCGACGACCTACATTGCGGCGTTTCGCGCGCCGCCGATGAAGGGCTTCGACAACGCGCTCTCCCGTGACTTCCCGAACATCACGAACGTCGATGTGTCGGCCACGCTCGGTCAGGTGCAACGCGTGCTCGACCAGGTGATTCGCGCGATCGAATTCCTGTTCAGCTTCACGCTCGCCACCGGCCTTGTCGTGCTGTTCTCGGCCGTCAGCGCGACGCGCGAGGCGCGCGCGCGCGAGTTCGCCGTGATGCGCGCGCTCGGCGCGAGCGCATCGTTGCTCGGGCGCGTGCAGCGCGCCGAACTGCTCGGCGTCGGCGCGCTCGCCGGGCTGCTCGCCTCGTTCGCTGCGATGGCCGTCGGCTGGGCGCTTGCGCGCTACGTGTTTGAGTTCAGCTGGAATCCGTCGCCGTGGGTGCCGCTCCTGGGCGGCGCAGCGGGCGCCGTGCTCGCGCTCGGCGCCGGCTGGTGGGGCCTGCGCGAAGTGCTGCGTCAACCGGTCATCGATACGTTGCGGCGCGCGGCGGAATAGCGTGCGCGGCTGCTTGCAAGAGCTCGCTGCGACCGCTTCGCATTCAATGGTGCGAGAGC
Source organism: Burkholderiales bacterium (assembly GCA_039931145.1). Classification (GTDB taxonomy): domain Bacteria; phylum Pseudomonadota; class Gammaproteobacteria; order Burkholderiales; family Burkholderiaceae_C; genus CAIKUF01. The sequence goes on from JBDTSN010000051.1 coordinate 4,990, forward strand.
AGCGCGAGTGCGCCCGTCGAGCGGCTCCGACATGCTTGCCGGAGTGTGCACTGCAGGTGGGGCAGAAGCCGCCGCCCTCACCCTACCCTCTCCCAGGGGGAGAGGGAGAGCTCCCAATGTGACGGGGCGTCAGCCCGCGGCGTAGACGAGGCCCATCTCGGGGCTTGCCATCAGCGATTCGATGTCGATCAGGATCAGCATGCGCTCGGAGGCGCTGCCGATGCCGGTGATGTAGTTGCTGTCGATCGCCGAGGCGAGCTCAGGCGCCGGCTTGATCGTGGCGCCCGATAGCTCCAACACGTCGGAGACCGAATCGACGACCGCGCCGACGACGCGGCCCTTCACGTTGAGGACGATGACGACCGTGAAGGCGTTGTACTCGGCGCTCTCGCAGCCGAGCTTGATGCGCAGATCGACGATCGGCACGATCACGCCGCGCAGATTGACGACGCCCTTGATGAATCGTGCGGCGTTGGCGATGCGCGTCGGCGCCTCGTAGGAGCGGATCTCCTGCACCTTCAGAATGTCGATGCCGTACTCCTCGGCGCCGAGGCGGAAAGTCAGGTATTCGCCGCCGACCGGCGTCTGGCGCACGACTTGGCGCACGCTTTGAAGGGCTGCTTCGTGACGCGCCACGTGGCTTGCTTCGGTGATCATGTCCATGCTCGTTCCTCTCTGTCCGTGGGCCGCGAACGCGTGCCGTTGCAAGGGGTATCGGCGCGCCGGGTGCATGCCTGAAGGATCGAAGTCGTCAGCCTGCCGTCGCGGGCAAGCGTTCGAGATCCAATGCGATCAAAAACTTTCCCACTCATCGTCCGCCGACCCTTTGGCAGGTGGCGGCGTGGCAGCGGCCGACGGTTTGCCCGCGGGCGGCGCGCTCGGCTTTGAAGCACCGGCCGAGCGGCGTGTTGGCGCGCTGGCCAGGGTCACTGGAACCGGCCGCGCCGCATGCAACGCGCCAGGCGACTGCGCACCTAGACGGAAGGTGCCGACAACGCTCGCGAGGCTGACCGCCTGCTCCTTCAGGCTTTCGGCCGCCGCAGCGCTTTGCTCGACGAGCGCCGCGTTTTGCTGCGTCATGCGGTCGAGCTGCGTCACGGCGCCGTTCACCTGGCCGATGCCTGCGCTCTGTTCGGTCGCTGCGGCCGTGATTTCGCCGATGATGTCCGAGACGCGCTGTACCGAGCCGACGATCTCCTTCATCGTTTCGCCCGCATCGGCGACGAGGCGCGAGCCCGAATCGACCTTGTCGACCGACGCGCCGATCAACCCTTTGATCTCCTTCGCCGCTTCGGCCGAGCGCTGCGCCAGGCTGCGCACTTCGCTCGCGACGACCGCGAAGCCGCGGCCCTGCTCGCCGGCGCGCGCCGCCTCGACGGCCGCGTTCAACGCAAGGATATTGGTCTGGAATGCGATGCCGTCGATGACGCCGATGATGTCGGAGATCTTCTTCGAGCTCGCGTTGATCTCGCCCATCGTGTCCACGACTTGCGAGACGACGCTGCCGCCGCGCGCCGCGACTTCGGCGGCTGACGACGCAAGCGCATTCGCCTGACGCGCCGAGTCGGCCGACTGCTTGACGGTGCCGGTGAGCTGCTCCATCGAGCTCGCCGTCTGCTGCAGGTTCGAGGCCGCCTGCTCGGTGCGCTGGCTCAGGTCCTGATTGCCGCTCGCGATCTCGGCGCTCGCGGTCGAGATGCTGTCGGTCGAGGCGCGCACCTGCGTCACGAGCTCGCAGAGCGACTGCTGCATCTGCGCGAGCGCGCGCACAAGCGCGGCCGGTTCGTCGTTCCCGGCGGCGTGCAACGCATGAGACAGGTCACCTTGCGCGATGCGATCGATCAGCGTGCGCGCCTTTTCCAGCGGCGCGCAGATGCTCCGCATATTGAGCAGCGTGAGCGGCACGACGATGGCGAGCGACGCGCAGAGGACGGCGCCGAGCATCCACAGCGTGTGCGTCACCGACTGCTGCATCGCCGCTTGCCCGTCGAGTTGCAGTTGCACTGTGTCCGCGCCTTGTGCGATCCCGATCGCGGCGAGCTCCTGGCTGAGTTGCTGAATGTGCAGCATGCCCGAGATGCCGACGCCGCCGACTGCGGCAAGCAGCACCAGCACGATCGCGATCGAGGCGAGCATGCGCGTGCGGATACTGAATTGGCGGATGAACAGGATGAGGTTCATGGGGGGCTCGATTCGCAGGAGGCGGGAGGGGGGTTCGGGAAGATCGAAGCGCTTGAAGGTCGCACTCAGGCGATCCCTTGCGCGCAGGTATCGAACGAGAAGCGGCAGGCGATCTGACGCAGGGATGCGGCGGGTCGTGAAGCGGAGGCCATGCGTTCAATGGCGCGAGCGGCGCACCATGCTCGCGATGTCGAGAATGAGCGCGACGCGGCCGTCGCCCATGATGGTTGCGCCCGACACGTCGTCGACGCGGCGGTAGTTGGCCTCGAGATTCTTGACGACGACCTGTTGCTGCCCGAGCAACTCATCGACAAGCAGCCCGACGCGGCCGCCCTCGGCCTCGACGACGACCATGATCGGCGCCGTCGGCGCCTCGTCGTCGCGCGGCACCTGGAAGACGCGCTCCAGATCGAGCACTGGCATGATCTCGTCGCGCACCTCGACGACGCGGCCGCTGCCGCCGATCGTTCGGATCATTCCCGGTTGGACCTGGAACGATTCGATGACGGACGATAGTGGCACGATGTAGACCTCGTCGGCGACGCCGATCGACATGCCGTCCATAATCGCCATCGTCAGCGGCAGGCGCACCGAGACGCGCATGCCGAAGCCCTCGGCGGAGTCGATCTCGACCGTGCCGCCGAGCGAGGTGATGTTGCGCTTGACGACATCCATGCCGACGCCGCGGCCCGAGACATCGGTGACCTCGTCGGCGGTCGAGAAGCCGGGCGCGAGGATCAGGTTCCAGACCTCGCTGTCGGTCATCGAATCGGGCGCGTCGATCCCTTTCTCGCGCGCCTTCCTCAGCAGCTTTGCGCGCGACAGACCGCGGCCATCGTCACGCACCTCGATCATGATCGAGCCACCCTGGTGCGAAGCGGAGAGCGACAGCGTGCCGTGCTCGGTCTTGCCGGCGGCGGCGCGATCGGCGGGCAATTCGATGCCGTGGTCGCAGGCATTGCGCACGAGGTGCGTGAGCGGGTCGGTGAGCTTTTCGACCATGCCCTTGTCGAGCTCGGTCGCCTCGCCGTGCGTGACGAACTCGAGCTTCTTGCCGAGCTTGGCCGCGAGGTCGCGCAGCATGCGCGGAAAGCGGCTGAAGACGATCGACATCGGGATCATGCGGATCGACATCACCGATTCCTGCAGATCGCGCGTGTTGCGTTCCAGGTTCGCGAGGCCGGCGGCCAGTTGCTGGTGCAAGGCGGGGTCGAGCGCGGCACTGTTTTGCGCCAGCATCGCCTGCGTGATGACGAGCTCGCCGACGAGGTTGATGAGCTGATCGACTTTATCGACGGCGACGCGCAGGGTCGACGATTCGATCCCGGCGGCCGGCGGGCGTTCGGCGCGCGCTGCGGAACCTTGTCGCGGTGGCGCGGCGACGAGCTTGGCCGCATCGCCGCCGCCGAGGGCTTCTGGCAGCGGCTCGAAGAAGCCGTAGCCCGGATCGGGCGACGCCTCCGGCGGCGCGCCCG